>JBAYAD010000024.1:0-17762 GCA_041669965.1 Selenomonadaceae bacterium | reverse complement strand
GCTAACTGCTTGAGTCAGCTTTTATATAATACCTCATCGAGAAGATTCTGTCAAGAACTTTTTCTGAGGCTTTCGATTCGTTTGCTTTAGAAGCCTGCGTTTCGAAGTGTGTTACTGTGTTCATCAGCAACTCGTATTATGATACAGTACCTTACATTAATTGTCAACTACTTTTTTTAGTTTAGCAAGCTGTGCTTGTTTTGTGCTATATGTGACTCTACTTATTTTTTTCACTCTCTGTTACTATTTATTTTTTATATTCTCTATATAAATACGCTTTGTCACATTCCTTATCCAACTCATATGCCAAAGAAAATGTAGTGTAATACCTGCCATCATACTATAGCCTGCATAAATATGCCAATTCTTTACAAGTCGGCCCAAACCACTCCCCTTGCCGCTTATTAAATGAAAATCCAGCATAATTCCTGTTGTGATACAGACGACAGCAACGACAAGCAATGCTACATCAAGAAAATAATTACGTTTCATTCTTATTCCACCTTTTTATACAATATCTATTTTTATACGATAATCACTTTTTACTTTCTCTTATTTTACTAACGCAGTAAGGCAAAAGTATGTTTTTTCTTCTGCATTTTTGTGATAAACTTTGATAAACACACACAAACGCCATAAAAATTTGTTACATTCTTATTACAAGGAGGCAATAGCATGTTAAATATATTAATAGCCGACGACAATCTGCAAATCACAAAGATACTATCCGAGTTTGCTAAAAATGAGGGTTTCGTGCCGACTACAGCACAGGATGGTGAAGATGCCCTAAAAAAATTTCATGAAAACACATTTGCTATGATTCTATTAGATGTTATGATGCCAAAAAAAGACGGCTTTGCTGTCTGCCGCGAGATTCGTAAAGAATCCAATGTACCCGTCATCATGATTACGGCTCGCGGTGAAGATTTTGAGCGCATTATGGGACTGGATATCGGTGCCGATGACTATATCGTCAAACCTTTTTCTTCTGCTGAGGTCATGGCACGTGTACGTGCCGTGCTGCGCCGTATTGAGCGCACACCAGCAAACGATGCCCAGCAGCAGATGCTTGTATATGACGGACTTTGCATCCGTTTGGATGATTACAAAGTTTCAATCAATAAAATCCCCATCAGCCTGACAAAAAAAGAGCTGGAAATTCTTTGGCTTCTTCTCGAAAACAAAGGAAAGGTCTTCTCCCGCGACAATCTTTTAAATAGCCTATGGGGCTGTGACTACTACGGCGACAATCGCACAGTCGACTCGCATATCAAACGGCTGCGGGCAAAGCTGGACATCGCAGTTCATGCCTCCTGGCAAATCAAGACGGTTTGGGGCGTTGGCTATACCTTTGAGGAACTTCATCATGAATCATAAGCTCACTCGCAAGCTTGTGACTTACTTCTCAATTGTTCTTTTGCTTTTCGCTCTTATTATTGGCTGTCTTTTTACTTTTCTTTTTATGCGCCATACAAGTAACCTGCATAAAACAGAACTTAAAAATCGTGCGATTTCCATTGCCAATACACTGTCAAGTATGCCAGAGTATGAGGAACGCCATAGCCAGCTCACCCAGAAAAAAAATATGATGGTACATGGCAGCAACGGTACAACCATGATGAAGGGCTATGAAATGAAGAATCGTGATGATACAGAGAGAAAACACTTCAGAACCTATGATGCCTACCTGCATCTTTTGAATGAAATCGCAATGAGTGAGGTCTGGATCGTCGATGAACAAGCCCGCACCATTGATCTCTATGGAAGCCGCATGCCGTACTCTTATGATGAACTTCCCGACGGAGCTGAAGAACTTATTGAGAAGGTCTTTGCCGGTCACGTTGAAAGCGGCGAGGATTTCAGCTCACTACTGGGTGAACCATCCGTCACGGTCGGCGCACCAATCCGCGACAGCAAGGGCAATGTGCAGGCAGCTCTTCTGCTGCATCGTACAATTAAAGGAATGAACGAAGCGGAGCTCGACGGTATGACACTCCTTGCTGCCTGTCTTATCACTGCACTACTGCTGGCTGCAGGTCTTTCTGTTGTTTTAGCTTCACATTTTATTGAACCACTGCGTAAAATGGAAACAACCGCTACGCGTCTCATGGAAAAAGACTATACTGCACGTACAGGCATTACACAGAATGATGAGATTGGCTCACTTGCCCAAAACATTGATGAGCTCGCGCTGCGCCTTGCCGAGGCAGAAAAAGAAAGCATGAAGCTTGAGCAGATGCGCCGCGACTTCATCACAAACATTTCCCATGAGCTTCGCACACCTATTACTGTTTTGCGTGGATCATTGGAAGTACTTGAAAACGATTTTATCAAAGATCCAGCGGAACGCAGAGAATACCTTCAGCAAATGCTTTCTGATACAATTCATCTTCAACGGCTTGTCAATGATCTTTTAGAGCTTTCACGTCTGCAAAATACCGATTTCAAGATTGATAAGACAAGAATTCTTTTAAACGACGTACTTGATGATGCCGTCCACGCCATCCGGCATCTTGCTGAAAAAAAAGACATTGTTCTTACTCTGGACGGCGATCTTGCACCTTTTTCATTCGAAGGAGATTATGGACGCCTGCGGCAAATGTTTGTAATTGTCCTCGATAATGCCGTAAAGTTTTCCCCAACAGGAACGTCGATTCATGCAAGCATTCAGCAAACCGCCACAAGCTGCACCGTCTGTATTAAAGACAACGGCTGCGGTATCCCGTCAGAAGATCTGCCACATATTTTCGAGCGTTTTTACCGTACCCATTCACAAAACAATACAAACGGGACAGGGCTGGGTCTGGCAATTGCAAAACATATTGCTGATCGTCACAATATAGAACTAAGCTGCAAAAGTGAACTAGGGCAGTTTACGGTTTTTGAATTTGTATTGAAGAAATAATTTATTGTACAAAACACCTGCTTCAGGGAAATCGAGAAGTTTCCCATTCTGTTATACAAGAAAAAAAAAGGCTGGAGTCGTGTATCGTTCATTACGGCTTCAGTCTTTTTATTACCTTCGTTTCACTTTCTATTTTCAAGCTTTTCCAGCAGTTCAGCCGTTTTGTCAAACCAATCGCCTTCAAAGAATTCAATTTCACCCTCATCGCAGGCTGCCGCGAGATTTGGATCAATTGGCATGCGTGCAAGCACTTCCAGGCCACTTTTCTTCGCTATTTCATCAATATGACTTTCGCCAAAAATTTTATGTTCTTTATTACAATCCGGACACTTAAAATATGACATATTCTCAACAAGTCCCAAAATTGGTACATTCATAAGATTTGCCATGTTGACAGCTTTTGTAACAATCATCGATACAAGCTCTTGTGGAGATGTCACTACAATAATCCCATCTACCTTGATCGACTGAAACACCGTAAGAGACACATCGCCGGTTCCCGGCGGCATATCAATAAACATATAATCAACATTATCCCAGATAATATCCTGCCAAAACTGCTTAACCGTATTTGCGATAATAGGTCCGCGCCAAATAACCGGATCTGTTTCATTCTTAAGCAGCAGATTAACGGACATAACATCAATTCCCGTATCACTTTTAATTGGATACATACCTTCATTGCTGCCAACGACATTGCCCTTCATACCAAATGCCTTCGGTATCGACGGTCCTGTAATATCCGCATCCAGAATTGCCGCCTTATGGCCGCGACGATTCATTGTTACTGCCAGCATTGACGTTACAAGGGATTTTCCAACACCGCCCTTGCCACTGACAATGCCAATAACCTTCTTTATATGACTCAGTTCATTTGGCTTTTCAAATAAATCCTGTTTTCTTTCATCACAACTTTCACTACAACTGCTGCATTCATTACTGCAATTTTCACTCACATGGACTTCCTTCTTTCCGTAATTTTTTTTTGTGGTCCGCCTCACAGCGATGACGTTCGCAGCCACCGCAACGACACGATTTTTCCAAACCTTCACAAAGTCTGTAATCACCGCCCGCAATGACAAGTGATTTTCCCTGAACAAGTACCTCTGCCAGTTTTTTCCGCGCCATATTATAAATCCCCTGCACGGTCGTTCGAGCAATATTCATCTGTTCTGAACATTGCTCTTGTGTAAATGACTCCATATCAATTAAGCGTATCGTTTCATATTCATCAATTGTCATTGTAATGGCATCAACCTCATTTACAGATTCATCAAGCGGGCCAAACCTGCCGCTTTTTGGCATGCAGCACACCTTGCGCCATTTCCTTGGTCTTGCCATAAGCTTTACCACCTTTACACAATAAATAAACTACGCTATTCAAATTTATTATACGACATTTATGACATATGTCAATATATTGCTTTGTCTATACGTTCCTGTCTTTTTCTGCATACCAAAAACTTGTCTCTGCACTTTATAACTTAATCTTACAATACAATCTACTAAATTAATTCATTTTGTGCTAAAATTATTTTAAAATCAATCTACTGGAGGAATCTCCATGTTACAAGAAATCACCCCAAAGAAAATCCTTACGATTGCAGGCTCTGACTGCAGTGGCGGTGCAGGCATCCAGGCAGATATCAAGACCATCACTGCACACAAAATGTATGCCATGAGTGCCATTACATCACTCACGGCACAGAATACAACTGGAGTTTATGGTATCTTTGATACTGCACCAGCATTTGTCGCCCAGGAAATCGACTGTATTTTTGAAGATATCCGACCGGATGCTGTAAAGATCGGCATGGTGTCAAATGCAGAAATCATTGAAATAATTGCCGCCAAGCTCAAAGAATATAGCGCAACAAATATCGTGGTTGATCCCGTCATGGTATCAACCAGCGGCAGCCGCCTTCTCTCACTTGAAGCAATGGATGTCCTTGTCCACAGCCTCCTGCCGCTTGCCAGCATCATCACACCAAACATTCCCGAGGCAGAGGCCCTGACAAATACCATAATAAAAACAAAAGACGATAGTCTGCACGCGGCTCGTCAGATTGCTTCCGATCTCAACAGCGGCATCCTCATTAAAGGCGGGCACTTCGCAGATACCGCCGATGATTTGCTTTTTTGGCAAAATGAAGTTTACTGGTTTAAAGGCGAAAAAATAGTGAACCCGAATACACACGGTACCGGCTGTACGCTCTCCTCCGCTATCGCCTGCAATCTTGCTGCCGGCTGTGCCCTTCCCGATGCCGTCAAAAATGCAAAAGACTATATTACAGGGGCTCTCAGAGCTGGGTTGAATCTGGGAAAAGGCAGTGGCCCGCTTAATCATATGTATCGGATAAAAGCGTAATAAAAAAAAACACTTGCTATTCTGCTTTATAGGCAACAAAAAGAGGTTCTATTATAATAGAACCTCTTTTTGTTGTTCATATTATTTCCAAACAGCGAGCTACCGATTTTCGTTCAATAAGCTCCGCCCCGGTAAAAATTTTCATTGGAGGATCTTCTCGGTCCTTGATCATCTGCATAATTCGCAGAACAGCCAGCTTGCCCATACGCCGTTTCTCAAGCCGTATAGTTGTAAGTTCCGGACGGGTAATCGTGCTAATTGTAATATCATCAATACCAATGACAGAAACATCCGCCGGAACCCTTTTTCCCAGCTTTTCAAACGCAAGCAAAGAATTAATTGCCATGATGTCATTGTCGGCCATAATAGCCGTTGGTAAATCATCCTTATCCAACTGGCTCAGCAGTGAGGGGCAATATGCATTGATATCTGCTGACAAAAGATAATCATATTTTTCATGAAAGGTCAGCCCAAACCTTTGCAGCATCTGCCTAAACAGCATTGTCCTTACACGCAGATTATTCACATTGCCTTCTGTTGTAACATGCCCTATTCTTCGATGTCCCATATCGTATAAATGTTTTACCGCGAGATAAACCGCATATTCATTATCCATAACCACAACATTTCTGTTCTGGAACTTCATTTCATTATCTAAAACCACCAAGGGCGCCTTAAATTTATCTAAAAAGCTGGCATTTTCTACGTCAAATTCTGTTGCGAGAAAAATAATCCCCGCATCATTTTCCTCATTAATTGTCGGAATCATTTCCTCTATGTTCTTATTGCTCATGTTTGTCATTGCCAAAGCAAAATGATTTTTCCTTGCCGTGTGCTCGATTCCATCAATGATACGTGAGATAAAATCTCCATTTTGATTGACCATATAACCTTGTTCTCTATATTTTATGAAGCGAATATTATTATTGCGCATAAGCCCCTGCGATTTTCTGCTCCTTATCTCATAACCGGTTTCTTCAATGAGCTTCCTTATTTCTTTTCTTTTTTCCTGGCCTACGCCTTCCTTATCATTCAACACCAGGGAAACCGTCGCCTTGGACACATTCGCCCGCTTTGCTATTTCACTCAGAGTAACTATCTTTTTCCCCTCCCTTCAAACACAGTATGTTTTATTCATATTTTGACTAAACTTATTACTTTTGTCAACTAAATCTTACTTTTCGACAGCAAGAAGATGTCCTGCCGCACACTTTCACACGCTTAGCAGAACAACCCGCAATCTTTACACCAACAGGCTTTTATATAACGCCTCATAAATAAACATGCCTGTCACCGCCCCCTGATCCGGTTTTCCCAGGACTTTTTCTCCGTAATAAACCGCGCGCCCATACACTGGCAGCATACTTTTTGTTTTCTCCACCCCCGCCTGTGCTGCTTCCCATGCGTTTTTTCCAGCAGCTGTAAGACTTTCTCCAGCCGTGATATGTTTCTGAAACATTGCCGCCGCCGGACAAATTGCGTCCAGAATTGTACGTTCCCCCTCCGAAGCCTTTCCTCGATGGGCAATACCTTCTGCAAATGCAGCAGTTATACTGATGACTGCCGCACGATCAAGTATGCTCATACCGCGTATACACTTACCCGCTTCCATAAAGCCGCTGCCAACCAGCGTCCCCATCGTCGACGGCACCGTCTTTGCCATCTGCATGCCTGCTGCCATGAGTGCCTTGCCCAAATCATTGCCGGAATACTCCTGAATGCTTTCTCTTGCAGCATCAAATCCGGCCGTCATCGTCAATCCAAGATCTCCGTCCCCCACAGCACTATCAAGCGCAATAAGCAACTCCTTGTTTTCTTGCATAAGGACCGCACAGTTTTTTATCCATTTTTGCAGTGCAGCCAAATCCAATCCATCCATTCATCTCATCTCATTTCATAACGGACTCTGTTCAAAAAATGGTGTACGGCAAGGCATTGATAAATATTTTTTCAATTCGCTGTCCAGTTTCAATAAACTTATAGACATCCCCGCCATATCCATCGAAGTTGCAAACTCACCAACATAGGGATGGAATACTCGAATTCCCGCTTTTTTCAGCACTTCTTCTGCCTTCCGATAAACAATATAAAGTTCTTCCTTAGGCGTAGCCCCTAAACCATTAATGAGTACAGAAACCTCGTCTCCATCTGCATAAGGAAGATCTTCCAAAATCGACTGCAGCATGGTTTCTACAATCTCATCCACGGGCCGGATTACCGATTTTTGTATTCCCGGCTCACCATGAATCCCCATGCCGATCTCCATCATACCATCTGCAATACTGAAATTCGCCCGACCATTCTCTGGAACAGTACAGGGTGTAAGCGCCATACCCATGGTTCGTACATTCGCACAGGCTTTCCGTGCCAGGCGCTCAACCTCAGCCAATGACAGCATTGCCTCAGCCGCGGCACCCGCAATCTTATATACATAAAAAATACCAGCTACGCCGCGCCGTTTGTCTTCACGACCTTTGGGCGAGGATGCTACATCTTCGCCTGCTATGACCTGCCGTACTTCTATATCTTCCATCTCCGCCATATCCTTCGCCATATCAAAGTTCATGATATCACCGCCGTAATTCCCATAGATATAGAGCACACCTGCACCGCTGTTTATTTCTCTCGTTACCGCCAGCATCTGCTCCGCACTTGGAGACTGAAACACATTGCCTACGCTGCAGCCATCGAGCAGTCCCTGCCCTACATATCCTAAAAAAAGTGGCAGATGGCCTGAACCACCGCCCGTTGCAAGGCCAACTTTTCCCGCTTTTTTATATCTGCTTACAAGACATTTCTTATCGTTTTCGACATACGTAACCAAATCCGGATGAGCCGCGTAAATACCTTCCAGCATTTCATCCACATATTTTTTTGGATCATTCAGTAATCTCTGCATCTATAGTCTCTCCCATCCCTATTTTATTTCCCTGCTTTTTCGTTAAAGTGTCATGATTTCCGCCTTGGCAGCAGCCATTGCTTCCGCCGGGCTGACTCTTCCGACAAAAGCTTCTGCTATGTTTCTGTAAAATACAGCATTTTTGGCACTGGCATTCTCCATATATGGCAACGGCCTGGCCAGTCTCACCATCTCTTGCAGACACTGACTCCAGGGATACAGCGGCTGCTGCACGTAAAATTTTTCATGCAGCGGCGTTCCGCTTACTTCGCTTACCCTTAATTCCACAGCTTCCGAGCAAAGATATGTGAGAAAATCACAGCAAGCAGGAATCTGCCTGCTCCTTTTGTTAATACCGAAAGACCATACGGTATTCCACGATGTCGTCAGCACAGAAACCCCCAGGTCCTCACTCTGATAGCAGCCTTCATTGCAAAGGATTCCCATTTGACCGCTCCAGGTGACAGCCACGGCAGCTTTCCCTTTCTGCATTTTCTTCAGTATTTCTTCATTCCCGTAGTTCCCTGTATCCTCCGGCGCATATTTTCTGAGACCGCAATATGTGGCAAGCCCGGCAACCACCTCAGAGGAATCACACTGTACCCTGCCTTTTTCATCATAAACATCCTTACCATACATGCGCAGGAATGGCAGCGCATCGGTAAAGATTTCAGACGGATGCGCTTTTATGGCCAGAAAATCTCTTTTCCCTGCCTCATAAAGTCTCTGCAAACGTTCAATATATTCTGCCGGGGTCAGCCGTACAGGCCAGTTACCGCCAACTGCATTTTTGCGATATACAAGTATATGACCATCAAAAAAGGACGGTGCCAGATACGGCTTTCCCTTATAATACAAATCATTTTCCAGTCCAGGCAAAAATCCAGTGGCGAGCCCTGAAAATTCAGCCAGATATCCGGCATCGACAAGCTCTTTCAACCATAAATGACCTGCCACCATCACAATATCATAATCCAATCTGCCTTCCAATGCATCGATCATTGCCGGGTAATAAGAGCTCCAAGGCAAAATATCAAGCTGGGTTTCCCCGGGATACTCTGCTAAAACCTTCCCTTTTACATAGCCCTGTACCGCCGGATCTGCTACCGCTAATATTCTGATTTTCTCAGCCAACTTCTCACCTCCAGGGATTCTTTTTCTTTATTTTTTCCGCTGGGACAGCTCACGTATTTCAGCAAGCGATTCCGTATAAGGTGCCCGGGCAATCCCATATTCTGTTACAATAGCCGTAATTAAAGAATGGTCCGTCACATCAAAAGCCGGATTATAGACTTTTACCCCCTTGGGAGCCATCCGTGTCTTATACCACATTTCAGTAACCTCTTCTGGCTTGCGCTGCTCAATATGAATTTTATCCCCCGTGGGGGTATTATAATCAATCGTTGATGTAGGCGCACAGACGTAAAACGGGACGTTATAATGCTTCGCTAGAATCGCAACTCCCGATGTGCCGATTTTATTAGCAGCATCCCCATTAGCCGCCACGCGGTCGCACCCCACAAAAACAGCTTGTATCCAGCCGTTTTTCATAACAGAAGATGCCATATTGTCACAGATGAGCGTAACATCAATACCCGAAGAATGGAGCTCATATGCCGTGAGGCGCGCGCCCTGCAGTAAAGGCCGCGTTTCATCTGCAAAAATTTTAAAATTATAACCCTTTTTATGTCCTAAATACATAGGGGCCGTCGCCGTGCCATACTTTGCTGTCGCAAGCTGCCCCGCATTGCAATGTGTCAGAAGTCCGTCGCCCGGCTTTACCAGCGTCAGTCCGTATTCTCCAAGCTTCTGACATATCCATATATCTTCTTTCTTGATTTTTACCGCTTCTTTATGCAGCAGTTCCTTGATTTCATCGACCGGTTTTTCTTTTGCCGCCAGTACAACTGCCTCCATGCGCTGCAAAGCCCACGACAAGTTGACCGCCGTTGGACGTGAAGAATCAAGATATTCCTTTGCCCTGACGAACTCTGCATAGAACGCATTATAATCCTGCGTATGGATTGCCTTCGCTGCCAGATAGATGCCAATAGCCGCCGCATCACCAATCGCCGGAGCCCCGCGCACCTGCAGCTCATGGATGGCTGCCCATATCTCTTCCTGCGTCTTCAAATGAAGCAGCTCCGTCTTATCCGGCAGCTTTGTCTGGTCGATTATAACCAGTGCATTCGCTTCATCATCAAGTGCCAGCGTTTCATAGTCCATAATATTTTTATCTTCCATTGCCCTGTCTCCTCGTATAATAAGTTTTGTAAGCAGATATCCGCCAACTTTAAAATTTTTCTACTGCTCTTTGTATAGCAGCCAGATAATCCTGCCCGCATTTGAAATCATTGCGCTGCAAAATGCATTCCTTCGCCAGAGTCACCACAATCCGTTCAGCACGTACACGTTTTTCTTCATCTTCAATGGTTGTAATATCCTTCACATTTGCCATACCATCTGTACGACGAATAAGTTCAAGCCCCATTACACCAGCTGTATCCGCAAGCACTGCCGCAAGATAATACGCAGAAAAGCCCTCGGTTTTCGCCATGATGTCAGTAACCCGTTCTTCATAGAGCGCTTTAAATTTTTCAATGAATTTATCCACGATTTCCTGAATGGTCTGCAATACCCAGCTGCAGAACTTTTCTCGCTGCACCAAATCCTTGATCATGGCATCTCCGTTGCACCAGGCAAAAAACATATTAGCCAGGATATTGCCTGTATCATAGCCCATAGGACCATAAAACGCAAATTCCGGATCAAAAATAAACGTATGCTTTTTATTGATAAAAATCGAACCGCTGTGCAAATCCCCATGGATAAGAGACTGCGCATGATTCATAAACTCAAATTTCAGCTTGGCAACTTCAAGATGCAGTACCTTATCCTCGTACAGCTCCTGACGAATGAACGCCGCATTTGGCGGAAATACATTATTCCGCTGATGGCAATCATTATAAGGCTCACTGTAAACAAGGTCTTCCGTAATCTCGCAGAGATCCGGATTTACAAAGCTCTTCACTAGTTCTTTCTTTTCTTTATGATTCATAGCAACATCTGTTGTCAGCAGCAAAGTCCTTGCCATAAAAGTCGAAATATCCTCGGAAAATCCCGGATAAATCTCATGTTGGAGCAGGCCTGTACGCATCATCGTATGCCCGATCATATCCTCCATGAGAATCGCACACATAACCTCGTCATACAAATAAACCTCAGGTACAAGCCCCGGAGCCAGCTTCGCCTGGATTTGCAGTATTTTGGCCTCAATGCGCCCGCGATCGGTAGAGAGGATCATGTCGGCTGATATTCTTGTTGCTGCACCTGCCTGTTTTACAATAATCGTTTTGCCAGTAACCGCATCCTTCACCCGAAATACATAATTGAGATTTCCATCTCCTATTTCCGATGATTCCAGCATTGCCCCAGTCGGGAAAAATTCTTTGAGCTTACTTCTTACATAATCTGGCACATCCGGTGCCTTCATCAAAAAATATGTCTGATAGTTCTTCACTGCAAAAACCTCCTGTATCATTACTTTATTTTTTAGCTATGGAGTATGTCATTGCCAAAGCCAGCGCCAATACAACGCCTTTGATAATATTCATCGCATAATAGGGAACCGCCATCATTATGAGTCCATTTTCCAGCACACCTACCAAAACAGCACCGATAAGCGTCCCCAGCGCATTCGGTTTGCCTGCTCCACCAACAGAATATCCGATGAAAGCTGCTGCAACTGCCGGCATGAGGAATGCATCACCCGCACTGACCTGTGCTGTCCCGACGCGCGCTGCCAGGCATATGCCACCAATAGCAGAAAAGGCCGCCGCCATGAAATACGCTATAATTTTGTAACGGTTAACCGGGATTCCAGAAAGTTTGGCCGCCTCCGGATTGCCACCGATCGCATACATATAGCGGCCATATTTTGTATAGTTCAGGAAAAAGAACGCAAAAGCGACTACAAGCAGCATCAGTATAACCAAATATGGTTCAATACCAAGCACCTTAAAGCCTGCCGGTACAAGACCATCAGCATGCATGCCATCCGGGCGCACCATGCGCTCTGTTATGGCACCGCCATTTGAATAGGTAAGCGCAACCCCCTGATACATGAACATTACCGCTAAAGACGCGATCATATCCGGTATTTTAAGCTTAACAATAAGGAAGGAATTCACCATAGCTACTGTAAGACAGGCCAAAACCGTCAAAACAATCGAAGTGCCAATCGACATGTTGTACCAGACAAACATCGTCATAATAAAGGTATCGGCAAGATTCGCTGTAGCACCAACAGCCAGGTCCATGCCATTAACCGTCAGGGAATACGTAAGGCCTATGGCAATAATAGCCATAATAGAAATCGAGCGTAAAATCGTAATGATATTATCCGTTGTCAAAAACAGACTGGCACCCGTCCTGTCATCCCAATTCGCAAAGGTAAAAAATACGAACACAATAACGGTAACCAGAATCGTGCCCCATTTCTTTATAAAGCCCATGATTTGTGCCTGCCTATCTGAGCTTTGGCTGTTCATTGTTTTTTCCATAAGCATCTTTCCCTCCCGTAGAATAGTACAGTAATTCCTGCTCGTCCGTTGAAGCCGCCTCCAGCTCCTTGACAATCCTGCCATCATACATAACATAGATGCGATCGCAGATGCTGAGTATCTCACTAAACTCACAGGTCGCGTAAATCGTCCCTTTTCCCCGGGCTGCCAGTCGCTCAATAAGCTCATACATATCACGCTTTGCCCCAACGTCTATCCCTTTTGTCGGTTCATCGTAAATATAGATTTCCGCATCAGAGTTCAGCCACTTGCCAAGAACAACCTTTTGCTGATTGCCGCCGGAAAGCAGTGCAACGATCTGATTTTCCGAAGGTGTCTTGATACCCAGGTTCCGGATCATCTCAACAGAATCGTGCTTTTCTTTTTTCCGGTTTACCACAGATAAAAATCCGCAATACTTTTTCAATGAAGCGATTGTAATATTATCGCATACAGTATCCGTGATAAGGACCCCCTCCTTGCGCCGTTCCTCCGGTACCAGAGCCATGCCGTTCTTTACAGCCTGCGCGGGTGATGTACAGTTTATTTTTTTCCCGTTTAGTCTGACCGTACCAGAAATATGTGGCAGCGCTCCGAACAACGTCTTGCAAAGCTCCGTCTTACCCGCACCGACAAGACCGGCAATCCCCACAATCTCACCTTTCCGTACATACATATGAATATCTTCTACCTGGTGGTTCTTTTCGGTAAGTCCTTCTACCTCAAAAACAGATTTTCCAATCTTTACAGGCTTTTTATTATAAACTTCATCAAATTTTCGTCCCAGCATGTACTCAACAATCTTATTCTGCGGAAGCTCATCATCAAGCGGCATGTGAACCACATTCTGTCCATCCCGCATGATTGTTATCGTTCCACAGATTTCATACAGCTCATTTAATCGATGTGAAATGAATATAATCGCAACATTTTGCTTTGCCAGTCCGCGGACAACACGAAAAAGCTCTTCTGCTTCCGTATTGGAAAGTGGGGCCGTTGGCTCATCCAGAATCAACAGACGACATTGACCGGCCATACATCGTGAAATTAATACCATCTGTTTCTGAGCCAGTGACAGCTCCGATACAATTTTATCCACATCCAGTGTGACATTCAGCTTTTCCAGTACCGCCTTTGCCTCCCGGCGCATTTTCTTCCAATTAATGATGATCCGGCTGCCCATATCATTGACCAGCTTATTAAACATCACATTCTCCGCTACGGAGAGATAAGGTATGAGCGCTGTATCAACCTCCTGATATACGATCTCTATGCCAAGATTTTTAGCATTTTTTGGTGAACGAATTTCCACCGGCTTGTCATTTATATAGATCTGACCGGTATAGTGCGTGTTATCCCCTGCCAGCACCTTCATAAGCGTTGATTTCCCAGCTCCGTTAGCACCTACCAAAGCATGGATCTGTCCTCCTTCAGTACTAAAATCAACGCCCTTCAGAGCCTTGACTCCCGGAAATTCAATTGCAATATTTTCCATTTTCAGCTTTATTTTATCCATATATTCACCACCTTATCCAAGGTAAAGCCTTACGGCTGCTGCGCTTTTTTTATCTTTGCTACCGCAGCCGCGTGGCTTTTTGCAGCTTTTACTGCTTTACATACAAAGCTTTAAGTGCGTCCGAATAGAGGGAAGACTCAGGGTCCTCTGCATTACCCCAGCCCTTAATAATACTACCGAGATCCGTCATTTTTGTTCCGTCTTTTAACTGTGTTGTCATTACATTGTTTGCCTTTAGTATAAAATAGTCCGGTGTTTCCATATTATTAAGCTTCATCGCCATCAAACGCATATCTACAATACCGATAAGCTTTGGATCGACAGAAGCCGTTGATTTCCATACATCTTTATTCGCGACCATAAGCTGTATATCATCGTTGGAAATGTCAATGGAATACATAGGAATATCTGTACGTTTTGCATCGTTAAGTGCCTGTAATACGCCTTTGGCCAGCTCATCATAACATCCCCAGACAGCATCGCAGCTGCCCGGTGCGATCGTCGGCAGAATTGCTGCTGCTTTCGCTGTGACATCGCCTCTGGCATTGGACGGATCCGATGGTGATACGGTGTAAATCGTCTGGATTTTTCCTTCCTTTTCCAGCTGCGTATAAACAACATTACGTCTGTCAAGCGGTGGAACGCCAGGCCCCATGAAAGTTTTCAAAACTTTCATGGGATATTTACCGCCTTTGGCTTCAAAATCCTTCATCATCTGCCCAAGAGAAAGCTCTGCCAGTGCTTTGTCATCCTGCGCCGTAGAAGTCACTCCCTGGAGCAGTTCACCATTTGGATCGCCATCCTTCATTGGCATCGTATCAAACGTAACGATTTTCATTCCTTTTTTAACCGCTGGCATGAGCATATCGTAGGAATAAGAAAGCTGTCCATGCGATACAACAATACCATCATAACCTTTGGAAATAACCTGTGCCACAGTCTCCTGGCATTTCGAATCAATACCGTCCGTCACGAAGGTATCAACTTGATAACCAAACTTCTTACCTTCAGAAACACAACCGTCAAGAAACTGCTGTGTATGATCTCCTGCTGCCAGATTTCTGACCACAGCAATCTTCTTTACCGGCTTACCGGCGCCGTCCTCGGCTTTATTTCCGCCACAGCCTGCAGCAAATGCCAAGGTCACCATCATACACATAAAAACTACAAATATTCTCTTCACAAAAATTCCCTCCTCTGTAATGAATAAATACTATTGTGTCTTGTTTATTCGGATGTATTATTTACCAAATGCAGCAATATCCGCCTCCTTTATGCAATACCTTCTCTCTTCTTGTTTTTCACCTCGCAATTTCTTTTAACTATTTTATGTTTTTTGGATACTCCCATTTTGAAATCTCCTCAACCGGCACAGCCTGCGGCTCTTTTCCCAGCACCGTCAGCGACATATAATAAATCTGTGCCAATTCTTCAGCATAGCTGGCTTTCAGCAAAGCCTCTTTTATATTTTCCGCCACAGCAATGACTCCATGCGACTGCATAAGCGCCACATCTGAAATTTCAAGCGGTTCAATCACTGATTTTGCCAGCTCATCAGTTCCCGGTCTTCCATAAGGTGCTACAGGAATATAACCTTTTTTACATCCAAGCATAAAAATTTCATAAACGATCGCCGGAATTGGTTTTGCCATAACAGCAAATGCCGTCGCTGTCTTGGAATGTGTATGTACAATAGCATTTACTTCCGGCCTCGATTTGTACACAGCCAAATGCATAAGACTTTCACTGGTTGGGCGGCATCCATTTTCTGATTCAACTACCCTGGCATCCATATCGATTACGACAATATCCTGAAAAACCATTTCCTCCCGGTCCATTCCGGTCGGTGTAATACATACATATCCGGTTTCCATATCTCTGATACTGAAATTCCCCGATTTATGCCTGCATAACCCGCTGCGGTCTGCCTGCAAAGCATATGTAACTACTTGCTGCTTCAAATCCTTTAACATTTTATCAACGCTCCCATTCGTTTTAATTTTTAAATTATTCTCACTCTTTAGTTTTATTATAATTTTAAAAATTATTTTGTCAAGTATATTTTAACTTAATTTTAAGTTATTTTTTGTATATATTTAATAAACTAATTATATATTACCTATATAAAAGCATAATATGCTAATTATAAAATACAAAAATTCATTTCATGTGACTTATATACTATTTTAAGTTAACAAGTAACTTAACAAATTATACAAAAAATCCCTTGGAACATATTATCTATAATGTTCCAAGGGATTTTTTATTATTTTATTCTTTTTTCACTTTGAACCACGCCGCATACATCGTTGGCAACACGAGCAAAGTAAGGATTGTCGCAACAAACAGTCCGCTGGCGATAGCAACAGCCATCGGTCCCCAGAATGTATTGGTCACGAGCGGCATCATACCAAGGATTGCTGCTGTTGCCGTAAGCATAATCGGACGAAATCGCAAAACAGCTGAGTCAACAACTGCATCCCACGGTGCCTCACCATCAGCAAGATGCTTTTGTATCTGATCAATGAGAATGACTGAATTTCGCAGAATCATACCGCTGAGGGCAAGTATGCCAAGTTCTGCCACAAAGCCCATCGCCTGATTCGTCAGCAGCATACCAAAGCTTACACCGATAAGCCCAAGTGGGGCTGTCAAAAGTGCCAAAAACATAAGTTTTGCACTTCTGAGCTGAAATATAAGCAGCGTCATAATAATAAAAAGCATGACCGGAATCGGCACCATAAGATACTTTGCCGAATCCCGACTATCAGAAAGCGCCCCTCCAACATCGATACTATAACCAAGCGGCAGCGCATCACGGATGTCCTTCGTCGCATCATACGCTTTCTGTGTCTCATCGTTGGCTGTACCTTCTTGAATATTTGCCTGTACCGTAATCGTTGGTTTAAGGTCACGGCGCCAAATAAGACCGTCCTCAGCATCGTAGCTGATCTTGGCAATCTGATCAAGTGGTACATAACCAGCCGAGCCGAGATAAATAGGAATATCTTTAATCTTTGAAAGATCTGATCGATCTTCATCTTGCAGCTTCAGCATAATATCTATCGTGCGATCACCTTCATAGTACTGAGCCACCGATGCCCCTGACAGCTCTGTATAAAGCGTCTGTGCCAGTGTCTGCCCCGTGATTCCAAGTGCACGCAGCTTATCCTGATCAAGAGCGAGATGCATAACCGGAGTCTTTGCATTCCAGTCAAGATTAATTTGTTTATTATTTGGATTCTCATGAAGGCGCGCTGCAACTTCATTTGCTATTGCACGAACCTTATCATGATCATAACCAGACACGCGCAGCATAATCGGATAAGCTGCCGGTGGTCCTGTCTGAATAAACTTTATATTGCTGCGAACATTGGGATAGTTATCATTCAGTTCCTGCTGGATTTTTGCCGTAAGTGCCTTACGTGCATCAACATCCTTTGCTGCAACAATAAACTGAACATAATTCTTTGCCGGCAGAACTGGGTCCATCGTCAAAACAAAGCGCGGGG
>JBAYAD010000023.1:0-18545 GCA_041669965.1 Selenomonadaceae bacterium | reverse complement strand
TTTTTTATCATTATTTTTAATTAAAATCTATACTTGTTAGCAGGTATTTTTTGAAAATAATCGAAATACTATAGTATGAAACGAGGTGATATTATGGGATCTCATCATTCTGTACCTAAAGGACATGAGAAGTACGGCAAAAAGTGCACATTTTTGCATAGCTTAACTCTTCTCAAAATACAAAGCATACCTGATCTTCACACCCTATCCGAAAGTGAAATATACGATATCTATTGCAAAACTTACGAAAGTTTCAAAACAGTTGTTAAAGAAAAAGAAGCTTCTCGTGAACTTGTCCATGAAGAAGAAAAATAATGTTTTTTATCCGTGCCTTCATTATGTTGGCACGGATTTTTTTATAGCCCTGTTTTATTATCTGTTTTTAACAATTCAAAGTTGATGTTACACTAGGATTCCGGCTGAAATATTTTTCAAAACATCGTTATTGTTATATTCTTTAACAATTTCCATTAATGTTTTCATGCTTTCAGTTACATATTTATTTTTATAATAGACAATGTTAAATGATCTGTCTAAAGCATTTTCTTTACTTTTTATAACGTATAGTTGCCCGTTTTTTATTTCTTCTTTTACTAATCTTATTGATATTGCTGCAAGACAATTATGCTCCAATACAATGTTTTTTATTACAACCGGACAGGTTACTTCCCAATTTGTTTTCAATTTCATGCCCCTTTGCAGCATATAATTTTCAAACAATTCTCTTGTTCCACTGCCTTCTTCGCGCATCACAAAAGCTTCATTTTCCAGTTCTTTTATCATAATTCGTTTTCGTCCCGCAAAATGGTGGTTTTTGCTGCATACAACAACAAGACAGTCTTTTACGGCAGGCATCTGTACTAAATCAGGACTCTTTACCTGTCCTTCCACAATACCTATATCTAGTTCGGCCTTCAAAATTTTATCTTCGATAAATTTTGTATTATTCATATATGAAAATGTTTCTACCTGGGGTCTTCGTTCTTTAAAACGATTTATAATAGATGGCAGCATGCAGGAGCCTACTGTTATTGTTGTCCCAATACGTATCTTTTCTGAATGGCCTGCAATAAACATATATTCATTTAATTCATCAAATTGCTTTACCGCTATTTTCGCATAGGTAAGTAAATTTTTCCCAGCTTCAGTTATATACAGCTTTTTTGATATTCGTTCAAACAACAATATTCCATAATATTTTTCTAATTCTTTAATTGCCTGACTCACGGTCGGTTGCGAAATAAAAATTTTTTTTGCAGCCATACTCATCTTACCAGTTTCTGCTACAGCAATAAATATTTTGAGATGTCTGATTGTCATCTTTTCTCCTTACCGAATTAATAGGTTTTACCTATGATTATTATAAAATAATATCACTTTAATTATTAAATAACAAGTGTTATATTGTATCATAGAGATTGAACTGTCATATTATTTAAACAAAGGATGTGGAAATGTGAAAATTTTAATTATTGGTGGAGTTGCCGCCGGAACAAAAGCTGCGGCAAAATTAAAACGCGAAAACAGAGCTGATGAAGTTACTATTATTACAAAGAGCAAGGACATTTCTTATGCAGGCTGTGGACTTCCTTATTATGTAGGTGATTTAATTAAAAGCCGGGATCAGTTAATTGTCAATACACCAGCTGCTTTTTCCAGCCTTACAGGTGTTACTATCGTAACAGAAATGGAAGTTACTAAAATTAACCGCAGTGAGAAAACAGTACAGGCAACGGATCTTACTACAGAGCAGCTTTCAACTTTTAGCTATGACAAGCTTATTATTGCTACAGGGGCTGAACCAATAAAACCACCGATTACTGGCATTGATTTAAAAGGTGTGTTTTTTATGCGTACACCAGATGATGCTGTCGCCTTGAAATCTGCGTTAGACGGAGACGTTAAACGAGCTATTGTTGTTGGAGGTGGTTTTATTGGCTTAGAAGTTGCAGAAAACCTTCTCCATCAAAATCTGAAAGTTTCTGTCCTTGATATGGCCGAACATATTTTGCCTGGATTTGATTCTGAAATTGCGGAATATGTAGAAAACCATCTTGCAAATATGGGAATCATGGTTTTTACAAATACGAAACTAGAGGCTATTTTAGGAACAGATAAAGTTGAAAAAATAAAAACCGGAAAACGTGACATGAAAGCAGATGCTGTTGTTCTTTCTCTTGGTATCAGGGCTAATACAGCTTTTCTTAAAGATACAGATATTGAATTAATGCCAAATCATACGATTAAAGTTAATAAGCAGCTCCAAACAAATGATGAAAACATTTATGCAATTGGTGATTGTGCCTGTGTTACAAATTTCATTACGAAAGTTCCGGCATGGTCACCAATGGGTTCTTCAGCTAATACCGAAGGACGAATTACAGCTAAAAACATTAACAATAAGAACATTACTTATTCTGGTGTACTTGGTACAGGTATTGCAAAATTACCTGAATTAAATGTAGGAAGAACCGGTTTAACAGAAGCTGCTGCCGTAAAAAACGGCTATGATGTTGTAAGCGTTATTGCTGTAGTAGATGACAAGGCTCATTATTATCCAGGAGCTTCTAACTTTATTGTAAAAATGATTGCAGATAAAAGCAATAAAAAACTCCTTGGCATACAGGTTCTAGGCAAAGGTGCTGTAGATAAAATGATCGACATTGCCGTAACTGCACTTACGCTGGGAGCTACCCTGGACGATTTAGAAAATATGGATTTTGCCTATGCTCCACCGTTTTCTACCGCAATTCACCCCTTTTCGCATACCATAAATATATTATTAAATAAAATCAACGGTGAATTTAAAACAATTACTCCTACCGAGTATAAAAATGATAAAGCTTCTGAATATACGATAATTGATGCTTCTATACAGCCTTCTATTGAGGGAGCAGCTTATATCGATTTATCAAAGGTAAATGGCGAACTTGCTGAATTCAATAAGGATGATAAATTATTGCTGATCTGTACAAAAGGGAAACGGGCTTATTTATTGCAAAATCGTTTGAAATATTTTGGCTATACCAATACGTTAGTTCTAGAAGGCGGAACAATCTTTAATGAGATTAGTTAAATTTTCGCATAGAAATCTGAAGTGTTATGATATTTAATAAGTACTATGGGAGGCTATAAAAATGGCTACATTAACAATTAGTCCTGCAGATGAAAAACGAGTAAAAGCACTTGGTTTTCTAAGCAATAGAGGAACGGACAACTTTTCAGCAAGAGTTATTACTGTAAATGGTGCAATTACGGTTGCCCAGACAAAATGTATAGCAGAAGCTGCTGAATTATTTGGGAATGGTATTATTACTTTTACCACAAGGCTTACGGTAGAATGTCAAGGTATTCCTTATGAAAAGATTGAGGACTTTCAAGCATATATTGCCAAAGCTGGCCTTGTTACAGGTGGTACAGGCTCTAAAGTACGGCCAGTCGTTTCATGTAAAGGCAGTACATGTCAGTATGGTCTTATTGATGCTTCGGCTTTATCAAAAGAAATTCACGAAAGATTTTACAAAGGATATGCGGGTGTAAAGCTGCCACATAAATTTAAAATTGCAGTAGGCGGCTGTCCAAACAACTGCGTAAAACCAGACTTAAATGATTTGGGCATTATCGGCCAAATGATTCCAATTTTTGACGAAGACAACTGTAATGGCTGCAAAAAATGTTCCATTGTAAAAAGTTGTCCTGTAAATGCCGCCAGTGTTGTAGACGGCATTTTAAAAATAAATTCTGACATATGCAATAATTGCGGGCGCTGTATTGGAAAGTGCAATTTTGATGCGATTGAAGACGGAAAACAGGGCTATAAAATCTACATTGGCGGCAGATGGGGCAAACAAGTCGCACAGGGTCAATCTTTGAATAAAATCTTTACAAATAAAGAAGAAGCTCTATCTGTAATTGAAAAGGCTCTTCTCTTGTACAGAGAACAAGGTAAAACGGGAGAACGCTTTGCACAAACTATAAATAGACTTGATTTTAAAAATGTTGAAAATCAATTATTGTCCGATGAAATATTAGTAAGAAAGCAAGAAATTTTAGATGCTAAACTTCACTTGACCGGTGGTGCTACCTGCTGATTAGCAGAGCCTTGTGAAAGTCAGCAATTCATTTAAAAATACAAAAAAGCAGGCTGGAAAAAGTAAAACGCAAATTACTTTTTCCAGCCTGTTTTTTACATAAAAAGACTAGACCCCATCTGCAACAGAGCACAAAAACTTTCATTAAAACTAAGATAGAACTCACTAAAAGCTCTGGCATAAAAGCAATTCAATAAATTGATAAAGCTTCTTTTCCACAACGACAAGATCCATTTAACAAGGCAATACAATATTTGCTTTGTTTACTGACTACGATATTAATACATGCATAATCCTGAGAAATGCGGAAAATATTTTCAATAGGCATACCAAGAATATAGCACAAAAGCAGCCGATTCACTCCGGCATGGCCAACAATAAGTACATTCCCTTTGATGGATTCCATAATATCAAAAAAGGCACGAATAACTCTGGATTGACATTCCTTAAAGCTCTCTGCACCCGGAATATGATATGTAGAAATATTTTCTCCCCTTTTCTGATATTCTTCCGGATACTTTTGCGCAATCTCGCGAAATGATTTGCCCTCCCATTCTCCCATGCTGATTTCGCGTAAATCAGACCGGACAATGATATTGTCCGTAAGTCCCCGACAAACAATTCGGGCCGTATCAACACAGCGAATCAAATCACTGCAAACGACAGCAGAAATTTCTTTTCCGCTAAATCCCGAATGCAGCAGATGCGCTTGTTCTACTCCTTCTATTGACAGCGGGAGATTAGTTTCCCCAATATAGCGGCGCTCTTCATCCGCCTGTAATACACTTCCGTGCCGGAGCAGATAGATGATTCTTTCTTGTTTATTCGAGTTCATGACTTCTGCTCTCCTTTTCTGCATGAACAATACCGATTGTTCTTTTTCCTGAAATCAGCACCCCGTGTTTATGAATCGTCACATTCAGGGACAACTCCCCTTTTTCTTCAGCCCTGTGAATCGCTGGCAATTTTCTCAGTACCTGTAAAACTGTATATTCATCAAACCAAAAAATATTTGGCATAATCATAACGTCAACTTTCAGCACAACCCTGGCTTCATAAAATACCTTCGCCGTAAAATCAATCACTTCTGGTAAGGCAAAGACTACTTCATCAATATCCGCCATTGTGATTTTTTGCGAAGTCCCCAGACAAATCATTCCATCTTTTCTGGTTCTGATCTGCTCCAATCGCCGAAGTCTGCTGCCACAGGGGCAAGGTCCGGGAATAAATCTCGATATATCACCCGTCCGGTATCGGATTAAAGGCATTCCCTGTCTTGTCAACGTTGTAAAGACCACTTCACCATATTGACCATCTGGCACAGGATGCAGCAACACAGGATCAATGATTTCAAAATACAGATCGGCTTCTCTCAAATGATAACCATTATGGGCCCGGCATTCAATTCCGCCGCCCAATCCCATTTCAGTCATTCCATAATGGCTGTATACTTCACAATTCCAAATTCGTTGCAATTCCCGAGTAATAACCACTGGGACATAGTCCGTACTCAGTAAAACATTTTGGGGCTGCCATCTGCCTTGCCCCCACTGTTCCCACCAACGCGCCATTGCCAATATTTGTACTGGAGCACCAACAAGACACGTTGCCCGCTCCTGGCACATCATTGATACGGCCTCTGGCACATCAGCAACAAAGCCATACGGAATTGGCAGTGCACCAATGCGCTGCACTGCCTTCCGTAGCAGATCGCCTATACTGTCAGGTCGTTCTCCTGGCAGCAAAATCATCACTGTGTCATTAGTTGCGGTAAATGTCGACATTCCACAGCGAAAAAAATCAATCGTTAACTCTTGATCAGAACGAGTAAAAAACAGTCGTTTGGGATTACCCGTAGTTCCGGATGTCTTCAATGTAACGACTCGATTGATATGGCTTTGTGACACACACACGAACCGTGCAGCATATTGTCTAATATCCGCAGCGCTCGTCAAAGGATATTTAGCAATGTCCGCTAAGCAGGTAAGCGGTTTATCTCCACAAGGCGCCAAATGACGGCGATAAAACGGACTGCATTGTCGTACACGATTAACTGTTTCATTTAACCGTTTTAGCTGGTAATCTGCAATTTCTTCTTTTGCGAACTTCTCTTTCTCTTCTGTGCTGTTAATTTTTTCTACAATCCACGGTTCTAAAGGTGTCATAGGTAATCCTTCCATAATTACGTCCTCCTGTACAAAGCTCTCCCACTCCGATTTGTAAGATTATACGCGCAAAAAGGAATTAGTCGATTATCTGGACTCACTACGTGAATATAGCACTGTTGCAGCCTTTCTAAATCCAGTGTCCATGCGTCTTGAAATACCATTCCGGATACAGCCAGTTTATATTTATTCACCCGAGATAAAAATTCATCAAGGCTGTCCAAATTACCAGCAGCAACCTTTGTTGGCTGCTGGCCTGAATTTATGCTTACTTGCTTGGCCGATGACCATTGCCGCGCAACAAATTGCCGGGATCGTTTTGCTGTTTCAAGCGTTGGCTTGGTCTGACAGCAGGAAGATCCAGCCTCTGGCAGCAAGGGCTTTAGTTTGCCATCAGCCAGCAGAACAAAATCACCGTGAAAAGAACAATACGCATGCTCGCCGCCTGGCGGACGAAAATCAATGGCTTTCATCCTGCCATCCGTCTGTTTCTCAATTTCACGAAGCACCTGTGGAATCGTTATCCGATCCGAATCACAAGGCTCTTTAGGATACCTGCCAAAATAACTAATCGGTTGAAAGTGAACCCCCCGAACAATTGGCATATTTTCAATAGCAAAATTCAAGATCTCACCAATCTGACCATCATTTACTCCGGGTACCAAAGTAGGTACAAGAACAACGCCAATGTCTTGATCACCACAGGCTTCTATCACTTTTTTCTTGCTATTAAGCAGCGCTTTGCCTCGTAATTTCTCATAGACACTATCATACATCCCGTCAAATTGCAAAAAAACGCAATTCAGTCCGGCAGCTTTCAAGCGAGCAAAAAATTCTTTATCTGTTGCCAGCCGAATGCCATTGGTATTGACTTGGAAAAATTCAAATCCCATTTTTTTCCCCAATGTAATAATTTCCGGCAAATCATCACGGAGCGTTGGCTCGCCGCCAGATAGCTGAATATTATAAGGACCACCGCTATTCATGAGCATTCGATACCAGTCTTCAATGACAGCAAGATCCGGCTCAACCCGCTTATCCGATGATGCCTCAGCAAAACAAACAGGACATTGCAAATTGCATTTATTTGTCACCTCCAGCAATACACAGCAAGTTTGTTGACGGTGCTCCGGACACAGACCACAGTCAAACGGACAGCCATCTTTTACTTCTGTGGCAAACACCGTCGGTGATGCAGGCGGCTGATAATTAGTCCACTGTTGATAATCTGGTTTCCCCTGCCAAATACATACTTCATAGACTCCATGCTGAGGACAAGTTTTTTGCAAAAACACACGATCACCCCTCAGTACGCGGCGGGCCGGAATACGCTGCAGGCATTCCGGGCATACACTTTGTGTTTCCGCTAATAGAACCTGCGCTTTTTCTAACTTGTCATCACTCATAATCTACTGTCACCTCCTTCATCTGCTTATTGCGCTGTAACAATTCATCTAACAACTTTTCAAAGACCTGTTTACTTGTCTGCGGATCATTATCAGGATATTGCGCTTTTATAACCGTATCATTCAGAACACCTTTAATCGTTGTTCCATTCGTAAGAGTCACTTTAAAAAAAGGACGGGGGAATTTTTTATGAAAAACCACTACACCAAATGCAGAAAAAGCCTGAACAAATTCTTCGCTTATTTTCATATCCAAATAATACGCATACATATGTGTACTGACAAAACAATTTTCCACTTTTTTGCATTCAACCCGCATCATTAAGTATCGCTCCGATTGCCTGCAGGCAGTAATCCACTTCCGCGTTCGTAGTAAAGCGCGACAGGCTTAATCGTACCGTTCCCCTCGGTACAGCACCTAGAAACGAATGGATATGCGGCGCACAATGAAGCCCCGTGCGACAAACAATCCCAAAGCTTTTCTGTAGTATTTCACCAACGTCTTCTACATCCCATCCTTTTAGCCTGAACGATACAACAGGTGTTCTCGGTGCCGTTACCTCAATTATTTCTGCGCCAATTTCCCGCAATCCTTTGCACAGCCTCTGCGTCATATTCAATAATACATTTTCCTTTACCTTATGCTCTGCTGCCCATCGTAATGCACTTGCTAATCCGACGAGGGCACAATCATTTGACGTACCAGCCTCAAAGCGCGTAGGCATCATTGACGGCATTTTATTAAGCTCGCTTTGAATCCCCGTTCCGCCAGCCCAGACAGGTTCCAGTTCAGCACTCATGGCAGACGCTACGTATAGACCACCACTCCCTGTCGGTCCCAATAGATACTTGTGACCAGTAAAAGCCGCTAAATCAATTCCCCATTCCTCAGGATAAACAGGAATAACTCCTAAACTTTGCGAAGCATCCAAAAGAGTTATAGCACCTGCTGTCTTAGCCATCACAGCAAGTATTTTTGCATCATTAACCGCTCCTGTAACATTAGAGGCATGCGTAAAAACTGCTACGCGCGGTTTGAATTTTTCCAACGCTTCAGCCCATACTTCAGGGATAATACGTCCAGCCCCATCTACCGGAACCATGTGAATTTTTATCCCCTTTGTTTTTGACAAATAATGAAGAGGGCGCAGTACTGAGTTGTGCTCGGCGACTGTTGTAAGTACAGTCTCGCCCGGCTTCCAATGCAGTCCATGCAAAGCAACATTCAGAGCATGCGTGGCATTTGGCCCGAATACAATTTGTTTTGGCTCTTTAACCTGAAGCAACGCTGCCAATAAACGGCGGCACTCTTCAGCGGTATTGGGTCCGCTAAAGGCGGATCGTCCCGCATGATAAGGAACCTTATCAATGCATGCTGCAACAGCCGCACCCGTCTGGGGTGCTTTTGGCCAGGACGTCGCTGCATTATTCAAATATACAAGTTCCATTGAATCGCCTCCCATCCTTAACTCAGTTCATTAAAACTACAAATCCCTAAAATTTGAAAAACTTTATTCTGAATAGCGGTCGCTGTGCGCAGTCGGCGCCTGATGGAAACAAGAATTTCCGGTTGATCAGAAAACCGTTCCAATGATGGTTCAAAGCGTTCCAGAAAAGTTACCCGCTGTTCACCCCGAATTAACTTATCAACAAGAAATACGATGGCTGCTTCATCAATTGCACAATCTTCCTGAAAGTCTAAATCCATATGGGTGGCTATGACCTCAGCTATAGCAGAAAACCCCATAGCTTTGACCAGCCTGCTCCCCCGTCTCGCATGATGAGGTTTCCCTTTTGCCACATCATGCAAAAATCCTGCTGCAGCCACTACATTAGGATCAAGTTTGAGTCCAGCCCGCTTTAATAAAACAGCTAAGGAATATCCCATTGCGGCGACAGCCTGCCCATGCCTTGACACGCTTTCACCAGCCTGACACTTATTTAATATGGCACGACATTCATCACACATTGGAACACTGTAATGATCATAATATTTTATTAATTTATTGTAATCATCTATCGTGTCAATATCAATAAGGCTTCCTTGATCCGCAACAACAACGTCTACTGCATCGTCATCAAACTTATCCAGAATCACCTTTAGCCCACCGTTTCCATTGTTATGACGAATAGCAGAAAAACATTTTGCGCTAATCAGCGGTGGATGGCCCCGCATACCACAAAATGCAGGATAGACAACTGCTGCACTTGTTTTTCGATACATTTGCAAAACATCCTTTATACTACGCCGCCGTATCAGCGGATTATCTCCTGGCAACATAAGAAATCCTTCTATATCCGGCTCCATACTTTCAAGTCCTGCAAAAACAGAGGAAAACATTCCCGTTGCATAGTTTGGATTGTTTATAACTTTGACATCCGGCCTGCCTAGCAGGGTGTTAAGTTTCTCTGCCTGATAACCCGTCACAACTCTGATATCCTGTATGCCGCCTTGACGTAAACTAGTCACGGCAGTTTCAATTATTGTCTTATCACCAAACGGCAGCAATGGCTTAAACGCCCCCATACGACTGGAATAGCCTGCAGCAACAATCAAGCCAACTATTTTTTTTGAGTTAGGCATTTTTCACGCTCCGCTCTAGCTTTAATCAATTCAGCTACAATACTTACCGCAATTTCTTCCGGTGTTTCAGCATAAATTTCAATACCAATAGGCGCGTGAACTCGTCGCAAGTCTTCCTCACAAAATCCTTTCTGCTGCATATCTTTGTACAGCGTATCTCTTTTCCGCTTACTTCCAATCATCCCAATATAGACGGCACCCGAAAGCAACGTTTGTTCTAATACAGCACCGTCATTCAAATGTCCTCGTGTCACAATAACAAGGTAGCTGTCACTGTCGATAAACATTTCCGGCAGACATTTAAAATCGCCAATCAGCAAGACCTCCGCCTCGGGAAATCGCTTTTGATTGGCAAATTCAGGGCGGTCATCGATAATAACCGTCCTGAATCCAACCATGTTAGTTAAACGAGCAACCTGCTGCGAAACATGGCCGGCACCAAACAGATAGACAGTTCCTGCATTTCTTATTGGTTCTGCGATATAATGCCGCCCAGCTCTAACCTCCGTATGAATTGAATTTTTAGTTAGTCCGCCAAATACCGTGTTGATAAACTCCGCACTGCTTTGACAGCCCCCAACAATTGTCTTATCTTGCAAAACCAGATATTGTTGTCTTTCTTTGGCTTCACCCTGTACCAGCATAAACTCCGTAATCAACCAGGATTTTTGCTCGTGCTCGAACGTAGACAGCACCGATTCGTATACTGCTTTCATATCAGGATCATCCGCTGTAATATAGTCAATAAAAATCTTTCCCGATCCACCGCAAATCATTCCCAATCCAGCTGCATCATTTCCCGTAAGATCAAAATCCTGCATAATGGCTTGATGACTGATATGCACTTTTTGAGATAATTGAATTGTTTCTGCTTCCAGTCGGCCACCGCCAACTGTACCAATAATAGAACCGTCCGAACGGACAATCATTTTTGCTCCAGCTGACCTCGGTGCCGACCCGGAACTATAAAGAATCGTTGCCAATGCAAGGTTTTCACCGGATGAAATCAAGCGAAATACGTTTTGATAAAACTTTTTCATGCAAATCCTCCCTATCAGACACAAGTCCTTTTATAATCTGCAATTATGCTCGCCTGAAGCAGAATAGCCATTTGCCGCCAGAATCTCCATAACCTTCTCATAAACGGCCTGAACAATTTGAGGACAGCGTGCCGCACGGTTTACCGGATTGTTTTCCAGAATTGTATTACAGTCCGTTCCACCATACTTTGCCCCTTCCTCCTGCTCAAACCATTTTACAAATTCTTTAAGCATATCATTTAAGTGACCGTCTTCCATTTCCTCTGCTGAGCCTTTGCCAGCATAAAGTCCAATCAAGCAAGCACCTCCCGTCAAAGCACCGCACGTCTTGCCACAAAAGCCAAGACCACCAATCAGCCCGGACATGGCTCGAATTAAATCCGGATTTTCTTTTCCCTGTTCTTCCAAGGCCAGAAGACACAAAATCTGACTGCATAAAAAGCCTTGTTGTGCTAACTCAACCATCTTAAAGAACAAATCATTCATAATCCTTCCGCCTTTCTTTCATCAATGATCCTTACATTTAGGCTGATCCGGCCCTTTACCAGTCAGTTCATTTATACGTACCAGCGCTGCTGCAGAAAGGAAATGAATCTGTGACGGTTTGCCATCCATTGTTTCACCAGAAAGAATAATACCATTACAATTCTCCAAATATTGTAAAGGCAGCTTGCGTCTAAACAGCTTTCCCGTACTTTTATCAACGACTTCAACAATCACCACATCTGCCTCAACCTGCTCCGGTAAGTCCAGTCCTTTTTCCATTCTTTAACCCTCCTGATAACTTATTTTCCCGCCGAAAGAACCAACCGTTGTCCCATCCTGCACTTTGGACAGTTGCGCCCCTCATTGGTATCTTCACATTGTTTACAGTACACAGTGAAACAGCGGCAGCATTGATACAACGGCACATTATCCGGCAGTTCCGCCTTACAGCGAGGACACTTTTGTTTTTCCATAACGCTTATCCTTCTCTCCGTTTTTTTCAGCCACAAGCAAAAAATATCCCAGCTTTCTTTTTTCATTCTCGTAGAAATCTCCCATTGAGGCCTGGCAGGATAACCCTTTACGAAATTCCGGAACCACACCATATTCCATAATATAAGCAGCAACAAATTCTTTCAGGCAGACGGACTGATCTTCAAAAATTTTAATTTGAAAATTATTTTTTTTAAGCATCGCCAGCAAATTATACTTTACTTTACATATATCTTTCCCAGTATGCGTTTCTGGCAGATAGCAGTAAGAATTCTCGGCCAATACCTGCCTGATGTATAAGTCCGTAATCCCAAGTTTACCGCCGGGAGCCATAATCCGACTGACTTCACTTAGTGTTTTGGGCTTATCTCTCATAACAGATAAGCTGCATTCCATTATGATTCCATCTATAGACCCATCTGCAAATGACAATTTTTCGCTATCTTCTTGCAGAAACACTAACTCAGTATGTCGTTTTCTGCCTTCTTCCAAGCGAGCTTTTGCTAAATCAACACCAATCGGGTTTACGCCACAATAATCATGCAAATACCCCACCGTAATCCCGGAACCGCAGCCAATATCTACTACTGCAGCATTTGGCGAAAAATCACAGTGTTCAATCAGCTTTTTGGTCAGAGTAATCCCACCGGGATGAAGATGCAGCATTATTTATCCTCCATTGAAGCTTCGACCTGTTTCATTTTCCCATTTGCTAATTCTTCCGGAATATATACTATTCCACACTGTGCACATCGATAAAGCTCTACGGGAAAACTGCTGCCCAGATACGTAAGCTGTACTTTGCTCAATGTCAATTTTATGCCGCATTTGGCACATTCTATATTTACTTCTTGTTGACTTATTTGATTGTTCATCGTTTCCCTCCACTAATCCGCAATATTAATCCTGTGACAATAGGCGTTTTTAACAATAAACGCATTGTTTTCCGGAAAATATTCCACCCAGTATGTTACATTATCAAGCTGATAATGGGCAATGAAGCAATCTTTCTCCGTATTTCTTAGTTTATTGCCACTGCTTTCTGCATATGCAATTACCTTTGCTGCATCCTCGACAAGAATCATCCGGTCTTCCATAAGACTTCTCACATTTTCCGAAATTATTAGCTCCACATCCGTTTTTACTTCTTTCACACGTTCACCCCAAATCTCCTGCAAAAATGCTGTTTTTAACTTTTCACGATTTTCCTGCCGTTTAGAATATCCCGGCCCTTTTTGTCCGGCAACAAAATCTTTATTCCTGCTAAAAAGGAGATCCAGTACATGATAAACTCGTTTACCCTGGCTGGCGAAATTATCCCGGCACATAACGCAATACGTTAAATAATCTGATTTGCTTTCCTCAATCCGCCTCTGTATTACTTTGCCTGCAACTTCTTTGTTCGCATGAGCCATCAAACCACCATAACTGCAGCAAACTGTATTTTCACGATGCAGCGGCAGCTCTTCCACTTGATAGCCAAGCTTAGCCGCAATATCGCGTACACCATCCTGCATAAAATACTCCTGCCTTGCTGCACAGCTGTCGTGTATAGCAAGTTTTTTTGGTGTATGAATGATCTCTGCTTCTTCCGGCAGCCCCGTTTGTTTAAATAGCACCCACAAGCTCTCAATCGATACATTCGGCAAATTTTGTTTAAAAAGCTTGTGGCACGATGGGCAGGCCGTTATAATAAGTGGTTTTCCTAATGCCTCCCACTGCAGTTCTACATTTTGCATTGTTTTTTGAAACAACACCTCTTGTCCTGCCCAGTTAGCCGGAGCTCCGCAGCAGTCCAGCATCAGACCAACACCGTTATTTAACTTCTCGCATAGGAAAGCATACGTCTGCTTTACCTGCTGCGGCGATGAAGCCGTTAATTGACACCCCGGGAAAAAGGCATAGCGGCTGGATGAGAATCCTGGCTGATTTTTATACAGCGTACAGCGACTACTATTACTGAATCTCATATCCCTTAAGGCAAAGTCATACGTAGAAGGCGGCATCTTTCCTTTATCAACCATCATACGCCGCGCTTCTAAACAAATCTCCCCCATATTCAAGTTACCCGGACAAACTTTTTCACATAACCCGCATAAGCTACAGGAATTGATCATTCTATTTGCACGATGAATCCCCATGACAATCGATAAATTATTATATATTTCACGCACATAACGTTTTGGATAAGATCGGTAATGGGCCAAGTATTCACAAACTTTTACGCATTCCAGACATTCACACAAAAGGCAGCGTTCCGCTTCCTCACAGGCTTCTTCTTCGCTATACCCCCTTACTGAATCCAATGGCTGCACCCTTCGCTTTGGTACGATTCCTTGTGTATTCGTATAAAGTGAAGTCGTAAACGATCCTTCATTGGATCGATTAGCAGATAACGATACATTCTGAAATAACCGATCGATCGATATCGCTGCAATTTTTCCATCTGACAACGAAGAAATCGGTGAATAATTTCCTTTTTTCCCTCTGACACCGCCACCAGCAAAAATCTTTCCCTGTCCCACTGTCAGTGTCAAAAGATCAAGCTGCAGCGTACCATCTTCATTTCGATTAAAATGAAACTCTTCATCCAAATTTTTCTGAAAGCCAGTTGCCACATAAATCGCATCAAATTGATCTATAAAACAGTTGAGGCTTGTAATCCTTGTATTATAATGAATCTCCACCGGGAGTTTAGCAAAAACAGAAAAATCTTCATGTATTACTTGTCTGGGTAATTCACTTTCTGAATAATCCCAAAGTCTCCCGCCTAAATGATCTGCAGCTTCAAACACTTCCACTTTATAGCCTTTTCGTCCAAGCTCAAATGCTGCCGTCAAGCCACTCAACCCACCACCTACAATAGCCACGGCCTTGTCTTTCAGCAGCAGAGGAACAATATCATGCGCTGTCTGATTATTATCAACACATACCTTTTCCAATGCTCTGATAAAAATTGCTTCGTCAACTTCCTGCCGTTTGCAGGCTTGTTGACAAGGCTGATCGCAAATCCTGCAGATTATTTCCGGGAAAGGCACTACACGGCAAAACAAGGCAACCCCCTTGGCATAATCTTTCTTGTCAATCGCCTCAACAATTCCCTTGACATCAACGTGCACGGGACATTCAGACATACACCCCGGAGGCTTTTCCTGAATACATTTTGCTTCCCGCTGTCGCAATAAATTTTGATCCATTTGATCCATAGCATCACCCTCTCCCTGATATGCCGAAAATCAAAACAAGCCGGAAAGCCGATTGCCTTTCCGGCTTGTTTCAGTTCATATGATCATTATTACTTTTTCTTGGCCAATGCATCCAATCCTGCTTTAATTTTTTCTGGCAGTGCAGGAACAGCAAAGATACGGACGCCGCACGCATTGTAAATTGCATTCAGAATTGCCGGATGCGGTGCAGTCAGAGGGCCTTCACCTGCACCAGCTGCCCCATACGGTCCAGCCGGGCGCGGCGTAATGTTATAAATAATTTGCATATCATCCGGGATATCTTTTATAAACGGCAAACCACAGCCAATAAGGCTGGTATGCTTTTTGAGATCTTCAAAGTCTTCAGTCAATGCAAGACCAACGCCTTGCGCCAATCCACCGTACACCTGACCATCACATGTCGTCTTATTCGTGATTGTCCCGACATCCTGAACTGTAACAAATCGTACAACCGTAGCCTTGCCAGTTTTCATATCAACTTCAACTTCCGGCATAAAGACTGCATACATATAAACAGGAAACGGATCACCCTGACAAGTATCCGGGCTGCAGTCCGTACACATAGACGCTGTCCAGGAACCATCATAATGCACCGGAATGTTTTCCTCTACCATATTGTCATACGTCCGGAATGTCCCATCAGCCTTGCGCATGGCATTAACTAGCATTTCACAAGAAACACGAATTGCATTTCCTGTCATGACATTTTGCCGGCTGCCACCAGATGGGCCGCTGGCAGGTGTAAAAGCCATATCATTCATAACCAGCCGTATCTGCTCCGGCTTAATTCCCATCTGACGAAGAGTCTCGTGTGCATGCGTCAGCGTTGCAAGATCAGCACCCTGACCATGATCCTGCCAGGAATCGCCGATCGTTATCGTTCCATCTTTGTTTAATTCCGCCCACGCATGGGAACTGTCCGGTCCATCAAGCCCGCAGCCGTATATCCCAAGTGCCAGTCCTACGCCACGTTTCTTTTCCGGTGTAGAAACTGCTTTGCAGCGGGTTTTAGCTTCTTCCCAATGCGGACGGATTTTATCGAGCATTGCCGGCAGACAGAACACTTCCGGTATCTGACCAGTCGGTGTAGTCGCTCCGGGACGATAAACATTCTTATAACGCAATTCTAAAGGATCCATCCCCATTTTTTCAGCCAAAATATCCATGGCAATTTCCGAAGACAAGAACGCCTTTGGCGACCCATATCCACGGAAAGCAGACCCCCATGCATGATTAGTACAAACACATTTCCCATGACCGCGAATATTCTTAATATCATAACCAGCTCCAGTAAATTGACCTTGCCGCATGCAGTTCAAATCACCAAACTCGCTATATGGACCATGATCAAGCCACCACTTAGTCTCCATCGCCAGCAGTTTCCCGGTTTTATCGGCAGCAAGCTTTGTTTTGACAAGCGCCGGTGACCGTTTACCCGTATACGTAATTTGCTGATACATGCTGAAATTAAGCGAAACTGGCTTACCATCACAGGCAAGGCAGGCAACACCCAGCAAAGCTTCATTGGTCGGACTGAATTTATAACCGAAGGTTGCGCCAGTAGGATTTGCCACAAGACGACATTTTTCCGGTTCAATGCCAATACCGGCAACAATCATAGCATGATGCAGATGGAGAGCAATACTCTTGGAATGAATCGTCAGGCGCCCTTCTTCATCAATATATGCACTGCCACAATCAGGTTCCAATGGCAAATGCGGCTGACGGCTGCAATACGTTTCCGCTTCAGCAATGATAAGATCCGGATTTTCCATAAACGGTTTTGTATCCTCACCTTTTACTACGCCCTGTTCATAATACACGTTCGGCGTTCCCGGATGAATTTCAATAGCATCCGGCTCCATAGCCGCTGGCGCGCTCATATAAGCTGGCAATACCTCAAGATCAACCTTCACGGCTTTAGCCGCGGCTTTAGCATGTGCTTCTGTATCAGCGGCAACCATCGCAATCGCATCTCCAAACTGAAAGACCTTCTCATCACAAAGAATCGGTCGGTCCCAGCCATCCCCTTTATTGCTTGGGAACGTGATTAACCCGCTGATTCGGTTTTTCCCTTTTACATCTTTATGAGTGATGACCTTATAAACACCCGGCATTTTCTCCGCCGCTGAAGTATCCACGCCTTTAATATTTGCATGTGATACTTCAGCCTGAACTAACGCCAGGCGTAATGTTCCCGGCGGCATTTGCAAAGCAACATCAGCGCCAAAATCCCACGTCCCGGTAACTTTTCGCAAAGCAGACGGACGAACATAGGTTGTTCCATAAATTTTATTACCAACCGGCTTGAACAAAAGATCTTCTTTACGCATTTCTCCACGAATAACCTTGGCTGCAGCCATTACAGCATCGACTATCGGTTTATAGCCAGTACAGCGGCAGGCATTGCGATTTTTCTGGAACCAGTCGCGAACTTGTTCTCTGGTTGGATTTTGATTTTCATCAAGCAGCACTTTTGCTGACAAAATAAATCCCGGACTGCAAAAACCGCACTGAGCGCAGCCATACGCCATCCATGCTACCTGTAACGGATGAAGATTATCTGGTGTTGACAAACCTTCGATTGTAGTAATAGCGGCCTCATCCGGCACTCGTTTCATTTTCAAAACACAGGATCTCACAACTCTGCCATCCATAATAATAGAACAGGTACCGCACTGTCCTTGATTACAGCCAACTTTACAGCCGGTTAACAGAAATTGCTCTCTCAGCACGCTTGCTAAACTGGTTTCCAGATCAACAATCAGCGTTCTTTCTAAACCATTGATGATTAACACTTTTTTTTGCATATGTTTTCTAAGCTCCTTTTCTTTGTTTTCTATTTTTAAAAACATTATCCCCAAAACAAACTATTTTTGTTTTTTCAACCACCCTTACCAAATCCGCATTTCGGGTACTGACACTCCTCACATACGAGACATAAGCCTCCATGTCCCAGACGATTAATATCTCTGCGAGTTAATTCTTCTCCCACCAGCAATCGGGGCGCAACCAAGTCAAATATAGTACTTTTGTGGTACATCACACACCCTG
>JBAYAD010000022.1:0-19209 GCA_041669965.1 Selenomonadaceae bacterium | reverse complement strand
GATGTCCGGGATGGACTAAAGCCGGTTCACAGACGTATTCTTTATGCAATGCAGGAAGCCGGTATGGGCTCGAATAAACCATATAAGAAATCGGCGCGTATCGTCGGGGAAGTATTAGGTAAATATCATCCGCACGGTGATACTTCTGTGTATGATGCAATCGTTCGTATGGCACAGGACTTTTCCATACGTTATATGCTTGCTGATGGACACGGAAACTTTGGCTCTGTCGATGGTGACTCGGCCGCTGCAATGCGTTATACAGAAGTGCGTATGTCAAAAATTGCTGAACTGATGCTGCAGGATATTGAAAAAGAAACGGTAGATTTTGTACCGAATTATGATGAGTCCTTAAAGGAACCGTCCGTGCTGCCGTCGAAGTTCCCGAATCTTCTTGTTAATGGTTCTGCGGGTATCGCTGTTGGTATGGCGACGAATATACCACCGCATAATATGAATGAGGTCATCGATGGCGTGCTCATGCTTATTGATAATCCGGATACGACAATCGAAGAGCTTATGCAGGTTATAAAGGGTCCTGATTTCCCAACGGCAGGTATAATTCTTGGCGATGAAGGTATACGGAGTGCATATATAACAGGACGTGGTGTCGTTAAAATGCGGGCGCAGGCACGTGTTGAGATTATGTCTAATGGCAAGCCGCGTATTATTGTAACAGAACTCCCATATCAGGTCAATAAGGCCCGTCTTGTTGAAAAGATTGCGGATCTTGTTCGCGATAAGACCGTCGAAGGCATAACGGATCTTCGCGATGAATCGGATCGTAATGGTATGCGTGTTGTTATTGAATTGCGCCGCGATTGTAATCCGGATGTCATTTTAAATCAGCTCTATAAGCATACACAGCTGCAGGATAGTTTCGGCATTATTATGCTTGCACTTGTTGATGGACACCCGCGTGTATTGAATCTTAAAGAAATGCTTTATTACTACGTAAAGCATCAGGAAAATGTTATCACAAGGCGTACACGCTACGAACTTAATAAAGCAGAAGCGCGTGCGCATATTTTAGAAGGATTGACGATTGCACTTGATCATATCGATGCAGTTATCAAGGCGATTCGTGCATCACAGACAGCAGATATTGCTCGTGCAGCTCTTATGGAAGGGTTCAATCTTTCGGAAAAGCAGTCACAGGCAATTTTGGATCTTCGTCTGCAGCGCTTGACAGGTCTTGAACGGGAAAAAATTGAAGAAGAATATCAGGAAGTGTTGAAAACAATCGAATGGTTGAAATCTGTGCTCGCTGATGAAGCGAAAATTCTTCAAATCATTAAAGATGAGCTTACAGAAACTAAAAATAAGTTTGGTGATGAACGCCGTACACGCATCACAGTTGATGTGTCTAAAATGAATATGGAAGACCTTATAGCTGAGGAAGATGTTGTTATTACTCTTACTCACAACAACTATATCAAGCGCATGCCGCTTGATACATACCGTAACCAGAAACGTGGCGGTCGCGGCATAACGGGAATGGGGACAAAAGAAACTGATTTTGTTGAGAATATGCTCATTACGACAACACATCATACGATCTTGTTTTTTACAAGCCGTGGGCGTGTTTATCGTCTTAAAGGCTATGATATTAATGAATCAAGCCGACAGGCAAAAGGTACAGCTATTATTAATTTGCTGCAGCTTGAAAAGAATGAAAAGATCACAGCGGTTATTCCAATTCGGAAGTTCTCGGCAGATAAGTTCCTCTTTATGGCAACACGTAAGGGGATTGTAAAGAAAACGGATCTTACCGAATTTGATACATCGCGTAAGGGTGGTCTTATTGCACTTACGCTTGATGATGATGATGAACTCATTGGTGTTAAGCTTACTGATGGTGATCGTTCTGTTCTTCTTGGAACACGTGGTGGTATGGCAATTGCTTTTGCTGAAGACGATGTCCGTTCTATGGGAAGAAATGCCCGTGGTGTCCGTGGTATCCGTTTAAAGGAAAAGGACGAAGTTATTGGTATGGATAATCTCAAGAAAGATTCAGATGTTCTTACAGTAACCGAAGAAGGTTTTGGCAAGCGTACGCCAACATCGGAATATCGTTCGCAGACACGCGGCGGCAAGGGTGTTATCAATCTCAAGGTCACGAAAAAGACCGGAGTTGTTGTTGGAATAAAGGTTGTACATCCAGGTCAGGAGCTTATGCTTATAACGACAGAAGGTATTGTTATTCGGACAAATGTGGATGGAATATCAATCATCAGTCGTAATACGCAGGGTGTAATGCTTATGAAGATGGATAAAAACGATAAGGTCTCATCGCTTGCTACGATGGATCAGAAAACTGAATAAAATAAGATTATTATATGAAAAATATATAAAGTAAAAAAGCTGATTCCTATATTATTTAGGAATCAGCTTTTTTGATGAATAAAGAAAATATATAAGGACTGCATAAAGCTTTGTATAAGCTGGTGCAGTCCTTAGTTGTCACTAGGTATTACTGTTTTGGGTAACGGGCGTTGGCGCATTAGCCGGAAGTAAAAGGTTTTCAATATCTGCCTTTAAAATTGCTGTAGCCATTTTTGTTTCACCTTTTTCAAGATAATCGACTAAAGCTAAATGAAGATCCATTGTTATAAATTGTTTTTTTTGTACAAAAAAAATCGTTTGAATATTTAAAGCATCTTCTAAAAGTTTGTAAGCATACTTATTGCCATAAATAGAAAACAGTTTTAAATGAAATTGGCAATTGCAATGCCAATGTGCCATAAAGTCGCTTTCAGGACAATTGATATAATCTGTGCATAAAGATTGTAATTCCCTAAGATGAAACTTATCAACATAAATAAAGTAACTTTCTAAAAATGAAGATTCCAGAGCCGAACGAAATTTTGTGATTTCTAATAATTGCTGTTGACTTGGCTCAATGATTTTATAACCCTGACGGGGAATGCTGGTAAGCAGCAGCGTTCCGGTAAGCTGAGTAAGGGCTTCTCTTATGGGTGCACGGCTTACATTATACTTTTCGATTAAAAATTTTTCGGTTAGAACTGTATCAACAGGATAAACTCCGTTGATAATATCAGAAAATAAAGCATTATATATCTGACTTTTTAATGTAGAACCGTTTTTTTTCATAAATATCTCCTTATATAAGTAATAGCATAGCGTAAATAAAAAATATAGTCAATATTAAAAAAAGTGATATTTTATAAAAAACGTATCGTGGTCATATTATATAAATGTATATACATTTACATTTTATTTTATATTTGTAAATAAATTGTATATATTTTGTACAATATTAAAATATTATACGAAATATTAATTACTATTGTGTATATATATAGTTTGTGATATGATTAGAAACATGGATAAAAGAAAATAAAAAATAATATTGTTTTAAAACGCTGGTTATCCTAAGATTAATACAAAATATCTAATCATACCACAAAAGGAGAGGGAATAAAATGGATAATAACAAAGTTACAAGTAAAGAAGATTTCGTGGTTGACATTCAGCGAGGTGCAATTGGGCATCGGGCAGCCTGGACAGGATTAACTTATACAAAAGCCAGAGATGCAGGAAAAGCAGAATCGGCAGAAAAAATTATTCGCGAAGCAATTGTGGAAACAGGCAGGATTCAGGGAAATGAAGTAAAGAGTCAATGTGATAATCCTGAAAGTGTTAAATGTTTTGCTGATACTTTTTTTACTCCCAATGTTATAAAAACATTTGAAGTTGAATTCAAAAAGAAAACAGAAGATCGAATGGATATAGAATTTCATCATTGTCCATTATTAAAAGCATGGCAGGATTTGAAATTTGATGATGAAACGTGTCAAAAATTATGTGATATGGCGATGGATGGTGATCGAAATATTGCAAAAGCAATGGGTTTTGAATTTTATTTAGGGGATACAATTGCAAATGGATGTAAAACGTGCCAGATATCTTTTTTTAAGAAAGGTAAATAAGTACGTAAAAAGGAGATATCTTTGATGAATAAAAATCAATATGATAATTATATTAAAATATTAAACGGTGAATTGATTCCGGCAATGGGATGTACAGAACCTATTGCAATTGCCCTGGCTGCTGCAAAAGCAAGAGAAGTTTTAGGACAGATGCCGGAAAGAATGGTTATTCGATGCAGTGGTAATATTATAAAAAATGTAAAAGGTGTTGTTGTACCAAATTCTGGAGGGCAAAAAGGGGTAGCGGCTGCTGCTGTACTTGGTGCTGTTGCAGGTAAGGCAGATTTAGAGCTTCAAGTTATTAGTCAGGTAAAAAAAGAAGATATTGATATGGCACGGCTCTTATGCAGCCAGGGAATTTGTACATGTGAGCTGGAAGAAAATGAAGATAATCTTTATATTCGAGCTGAGGTAAGTGCTGGAAAAGATATTGTTGTTGTAGAAATTAAAAACAAACACAACCATATTATTCGAATCAAAAAAAATGAAACCATATTATTTGAACAGGCGGATATTATAACACAAGAAGCAGGTGATAAATCAAAGCTGAACCTCAAGGATATTTTGGAATTTGCAAATAAAGTCGAATTGGAAGATGTAAGAGAGCTTATTCATCGGCAAATTACGTATAATTCAGCAATTTCCCAAGAAGGGTTGGCACATAAATGGAGCGTACAGGTGGGGGATACGCTTTTAAAAACGGGTTGTGATGATGTTAGAAATAGAGCCAGAGCTGCGGCTGCAGCTGGTTCAGATGCAAGAATGAATGGATGTTCACTGCCTGTAGTAATTAACTCTGGAAGTGGTAATCAGGGAATTACTTGTACAATGCCAGTTGTTGTTTATGCAAAAGAGCTGCAATCGGATGAAGAGACACTTTATCGCGCGCTCGTATTGACAAATCTTTTATCGTTGCATCAAAAAAGATATATTGGGAATTTATCGGCTTATTGTGGTGCTGTATCAGCGGGGGCAGCAGCAGCTTGTGGTATTTCTTATTTACAGGGCGCTGATTACGATATTATTGGTAAGACACTTATCAATACATTGGGAAATGTTGGTGGCATTGTATGTGATGGAGCTAAAGCTTCCTGTGCAGCAAAAATTTCCAGTGCCGTAGATGCTGGAATCATGGGGTATGAGATGGCAAAACGTGATTTGTTTTTTCCTTTTGGAGAAGGCCTTGTTGAAAAAGATTACGAAAAGACTATTCAAAATATTGGAAGAATGGGTCGTGTTGGAATGAAATCAACAGATGTAGAGGTTCTTAATATCATGATTGGCAAATGAGTTTTGAATGGTTTGTTTAAGAGCAGTTTTATTATAACGACATGTATCATCAAGTAAAAAATGAATAAAACTTGTTTTTAATCAAAGGTATCTTCATAGAATAAGCTGCTGATTTTGTCCGTTTTTATTGAAAGGCAGCGACTGTAATACAACTTAAAACCTAATGCTTTACTTATAGAAATACCCACTAGGACATATGGTTGCTTTAAAATATGAGGAGTGATAGCGATGGAAAAACAAGTAGTCAATATAAAAAAAGTAATAATTCTAGCTGGTGCATTATGTGCATATTGGATTGGATCAGGATTTGCGACAGGGCAGGAAGTTTTACAGTTTTTCACAGCAAGTGGTATAAATGGAATTTTTGCCGCGGTGATTTTTTTGTTCTTTATGCTTTTTTTAACTTATGTTTTATTTAGCATAGGACAAAAAAAGAAGTTTGCAAATCCGTATGATGTTTTTGAATACTATTGTGGTAAGGCTATAGGCTCTGTTTATGTTTGGTATAATGTTATATTGGTATATGCAATTTTTGTGGTCATGCTTGCTGGTGGCGGTGCAACTATTCAGCAATACTATGGAATACCAACGTATGCAGGAACCGGCGCGATTGCAATTCTTGCGCTGGGAACAACGTTGCTTGGGGTTGAGAAATTAATTGATATAATCGGTGTTATAGGGCCTATAAAAATTGTATTTGTAGCAATTGTTGGTATCGCAGGTATTGTTACTTTTTTTGGACAACCAACGATATTATCAGAAGCAAGCAATCTTATGCCGACGCTGGGTTTTCCGGCTGCTTCTTCAAACTGGGCATGGTCGGGAGCCTTATATGCGTTTCTTGCGCTTATGGTAAGCATACCATTTCAAGTTGATTGTGGAGCTTCGGCGGGAAGTTTAAAAGAAGCTAGAATTGCTGCTTGTGTCGGAACTGTTGCATTTTCAATTGCAATTGTTTCACTTGTAATTGGCGAGCTTGTTTATTATAAAATAATTATAGGTCAGCAGGTTCCGACACTGGCTATCGCCAATCATATATCACCAGTTCTGGGATTGATTTTTTCGGTACTGATTGTTGTATCTATTTATTCGGCAGTGGCTTCCTTTCTTTTAATGACGGTGCGAAAATTTGCTGTTGAAAAAACAAAAAAGTTTAATATCATTGCACTTGTCTTAACGTGCATAGGCATGTTTTTTGGCGGAATCATTCCTTTTGATAAGCTGGTAAATATTTTATATCCCATTGCCGGTTATTCAGCAATTGTTTTTAGTGGTTTTATGATATATAAAGAGCTAAAAGGACATAATGAAGAAAGTATCATAGAAAAAAGTAAACCGGAAAATGCAACAACAATTGAGTGAATTCTGATATTCACATGTATTAAAATGGGGGTATCGCACGAAGAAATAAGTGCGGCACCTTCTTTTTATGTACAAAATAATTCTTAGACGCCAAAAGTTTGAGGATTTGTGTAAAATTTATTTATAAAAAAACAAATCTAAGCAAAAATATTATATAATGTATAAAGGGTTTTATGAATTAAAACTTTCGTTATGTATTCAATGTTTTATTCAAAAGTTTGATTAAAAGCCTTTTTACTTATTGACAAGACCAGCAAATTTTATTATCATAAATATATGAATATTTACTTATTTTATTTATAAAACGAGTAAATATTTAAAGGTTTTACCAATAATTTTTTGTAAGGAGGCATACATATGTTTATTAAAAAGTCCTCAGTCTGTTGCTTACATTCTGCTATGGAAAAAGTAATTTCTATAGAGTTGCCTCAGAAAACGGCTGTTGAAAAATTTTTGGCTTTAATGGAAAAAGATAAAGATCGGGAGGATAAAAAAAAATATCTTAAGCAACTTGAGCAGGAATTAGAGCATAAAGGCGATATCATGTCTGTATTTGATAGAAATAATTTAAAAAACAGGATTAACAGCATTGGAAATGAAATTGAAACGCCAGTTGACCAGATGAAGAAAATTGTGGAAGATATGGCTGTGCTGCAAAAGCGTGCAGATAATTTTGATAAAGAAAGTATGGACTATAAAATTATTTTACAGTCGGTTGAGCACTATATACGTCATATGAAAGCTTTACAGGAAAAAATTACGGCCGATATGAAATATCGGAGAAAACTACAGGAAAGCATGAAGTTGGAAATCACGAAAGAAAAGTTGATGGATGTTCACATGTTTGAGGATAAACTTGTAATAAATAAATGAACTTTGTCAAAGTGATCCGTAAAAATATTTTGGCAGGTCTTGTTACGAAAGTATGCGAGACCTGTTTTTATTTTATTTAGCCCGAGACTTACGGCTTGTTTTCATAAAATAAATGTATAATGGAGCAAAATAGAAAAATAACATTTGCACTGGAATTGATATAAATTTATAATAAGAGGGATACAGTTGTTTTTTTTCTGCGCTGAGGGATTTTTTACAAAGTAAGGTGTGGAGATAGTTTTTAAATTGAATATATGATAAAGAAGGTATGTTGTTTTATGAATCCTACGATTCGACCACGCCATAAGAAGAAAAAAAAATGGCCGTGGATATTGGCTTCTATTTTTGTTCTGGCAGCGATTGCCGGGGCAATCTTTGCTTCTTCCGGGTTTTTTGATGAAAAGGTGCTTCCGCGTGTAGCTGAAGAAGGCATGCTTGTTGCCAAGGATAAATCCAGTATTATGATTATGGGGATTGATCAGCGTGACGATGATGTTGGCCGCAGCGACACACTCATGATTGCTACAATTGATCCTAAAAAAGATCAGGCATCATTGCTCTCAATTCCGCGCGATACGCGTGTGAAGGTCAAGGGATATGGTTTTGATAAGATTAATGCAGCCTATGCGTATGGTGGGCACAAGCTTACGCAGGATACTGTGGAAAAATTTCTTGGAGTACCAATGAATCACTATGTTATCATTAATATTCAGGCGTTTCAGCGCGTTATTGATGCAATTGGTGGTATTGATATCAACGTGGAAAAACGTATGTACTATTCAGATCCATGGGATGATGATGGTGGTCTCGTCATTGATCTGCAAAAAGGCGAGCAGCACATGGATGGCAAGACGGCTATTACGTATGTACGATATCGTGATGAAGAAGGCGATATTGGTCGTGTACATCGTCAGCAGAATTTTATGAAGGCACTTATGGATAAGATGGTATCACCAGCCATTATTCCCCAGATTCCATCAATTATTAAGGAAGTTCTGAGTTCGGTTAAGACAGATCTGTCTTTCCGCGAAATGCTTGAATTTGCTGGCACGCTGCGTGAAGCACAGAAGAATGGTCTTAAAACAGAAATGGTACCGGGTCGTCCGCTCTATATTAATGAGATCAGCTATTGGATACCGGATATTACCAAGTTACGTAATATATTGGCGAATACACTCGATATAACGATGAATCCTTCAATGCGGACAGCAATGGAACGTGAAGAGTATGAATATGAAAATTCGATACCAAGCACAGCAACCAAGCCGCCAAGCAGCGATTTTTCGATTGGTCGGGAAAATAAAAGTAGTACATCAAGTTCTTTACAAAATAAAAAAAATACAATAAAACCAAAGACGACAGATACAGAAAAATCATCCGGCAGAACAGATTCTAGTGCGGCTAAGTCCAAAACAACGCGGGGGGCGGATCAGCCAGCACAGCCAGAAATACCTCAGTCTGCACCGATTTCACCGCCATCGCGTACAGAAACGGGTACCGGGAAGAGTTTATAATCAAAAAAAGCAGGCCATCCAAATCTGGAAGGTCTGCTTTTTTATTTGCATTACAAAATTTGCTTAAAAAATTCTATTTTTTTTGATATTTATAAAATAAGTAATTAATTGACGTAAAAAAGAAAAGAAAAAGTGTTATAGAGAAATATATCTATAAAAAAACATAAAGTTATCCACATTATTCTGGGGAAAATATTGCTTATCTGGAACTAAATATAGGAAAATGCAATAAAAAGAGTGGAATATCTAGAGTTATGCACTTAGTTATGCACATTGTCTACAATTTTGTGGATAAGTTATGCAGGGATAGGATACGGGACTAAATTCAGATTTTTTAGATAGTGAGTTGCATTTTGTTTGTAAGAACGTTACAATATTAGAATGTAAATTCAAATAATTTGGGGATAAAATTATTTTAAAAGTAAAAATATATAGAATAAGTAAGGAGATAAAGCTATGGTTTCAGAATGGGAGCTTTTGATGCGACTTACAATGGCATGCGTTCTAGGGGGCGTTATTGGCTACGAACGTCAGTCAAGACACAAATCAGCAGGGCTTCGGACAAATATTCTCGTTTGTCTGGGATCCTGTCTGATTATGGTATTGTCAGAGGCGATTTACCAAAGTGTAGAAGGGCGGACAAATGCCGATCCTGCACGTCTGGCAGCGCAGGTTGTCAGCGGTATCGGGTTTCTAGGTGCCGGAGCGATCATGAAGGAAGGTCTTACGGTAACCGGCCTTACGACAGCAGCTTGTCTTTGGGTTGTTGCTGGTGTTGGACTGGCCGTTGGCGCAGGGTATTACTCCGGGGCGCTTTTTACGGCAGCACTTGTATTCATTACACTAGGGACAATGTCGCGTCTTGATGAATGGGTTACGCATGAAAAAAATCTGTCATTATCGATTCATACGATTGATAAAGCCGGACAAATTGTTCGAATAAGTGAATGCCTTGAAGATATGCAGCTTGCTGTTAATGGAGTAAAGATTAAGACAGACGAGGATGAGGACGAACAGAGGGAAATGATTTATATTGAGCTTATTATTTATAATAAGCAGGGGGTAAAGAATATTATTATCGTTGATGCGATTAAGCATCTTGATGGTGTTATGAGTGTTGATATTACATAGGTGTAAATGGGAGGCTATAAAATTATAGCTTCTCATTTGCTTTTGCATTCACTGTGCATATCTCCTATAATAAAGGAAGTTATAGAAAAATAAAGTGAAAGATTGTGTATAGATCAATATGTACTATTTTTCACAAGTAAAATACAGGGCAAAAGGCAGGTATTTGCATGAACAAGAAAGCTGTAGCAGCGATGAAGGAATTTTTAGAGGCACTTGGTATTGATTTGATAGCAGAAGGTATGGAAAAGACACCGGAACGTGTGGCGAAGATGTATGCATATCTTTTTCAGGGGTGCGGGGTGGACCCGGCTTCTGTATGGAAGGAAGCTTTTTCGACGGATTCGCAAGGCATGGTTATGGTAAAGGATATTCCGTTCTATGCAATGTGTGAACATCACCTTGTTCCGTTCTTTGGTGCGGTACATATTGCTTATTTGCCACATGACGGGCGGGTGGCAGGTTTCAGTAAGTTTACGGATATCGTAGCGGTTTTTTCCCGGCGGCCGCAGTTGCAGGAGCGTATGACGAAGCAGATTGCGGAGGCTGTAAAGGACGGACTGTTGGCAGAAGGTGTACTTGTTATTGTGGAGGCAACACAACTTTGCATGACGATGCGCGGTGAAATGGCGCAGGGAACAAAAACAATAACCATAGAAAAGCGAGGCGTGTTTTCTGATCAAACACAGTTAGCACATGAGGCCTGGTCAATGTTAATGAAAGGAAAGAACGAATGCAATGAAGCAGCTTTTGCGAAAATATGAATGGCAGGATGGAAAGTCACTTACTCTTGGACAGCGCACAATGGTTATGGGTATTCTCAATGTTACAACGGATTCTTTTTCTGATGGTGGTAAGTGGAACTCGCTTGATAAGGCACTTTTTCATGCAGAAGAAATGATAAAAGACGGAGCAGATCTGATTGATATTGGTGCAGAGTCTTCACATCCAGGGTTTGTGCCTGTTTCGGCAGATGAGGAAATGGAACGCCTGCTGCCGTTTTTAGAGCATGTAGTAAAAGAAATACCTGTGCCGATATCTGTAGATACGTTTAAAGCCAGCACAGCAGAGGCTGCAGTTCATCTAGGCGTAAATCTGCTTAATGATATTTGGGGTCTGCAGTATAAGCCGGAAGCCGGAAAGATGGCTGCTGTTGCGGCAAAGTACAAGGTTCCGGTTATTGCTATGCATAATCAGGAAAGTACAATCTACAAAAATGATATTATCAGGGAAATGGAATGTTTTTTTGCAAATACTGTAAAAATTGCCCGTACGGCCGGAGTTGCAGAGAAAAATATTATCCTCGATCCGGGTATTGGTTTTGGTAAGACAGCAGAGCAAAATAAAATCGTGCTGAATCGTCTTGAAGAATTAACATGTCTGGAGTATCCAATGCTGCTCGGTACAAGCCGTAAGGGCTTTATTGGTCAGACACTCAACCTGCCCGTAACCGAGCGGATGGAAGGGACTGGCGCGACATGTGTAATAGGAATAATGAAAGGGTGCAGCATCCTTCGCGTACATGATGTCAAGCCAATTGTACGCATGTGTCGGATGACAGATGCTGTTTTACAGGTATAACAAATGATGGATACAATAGAAATCAACAAAATGGCCTTTTACGGCTATCATGGCTGCCGTGATTTTGAAAAAGAACGCGGGCAGACGTTTTATATTGATGTGGCAATGATGCTGGATCTTAAAAAACCAGGACAGACCGATGATCTAAAAGATACCATTAATTATTCTGCTGTGTTTAATACCGTACGGGCAATTACGGAAGGAAGTCCTTTTCAGCTTATTGAGCGCCTTGCAGAGGTTGTCGCAGCAACGCTGCTGAAGGAATATCCGATTCATACAGTACGTGTCAGGGTACATAAACCATCTGCACCCATAACGGGCATGTTTGAGGATGTAAGTGTTGCAATCGAGCGGAGCCGGCAGGATGACTGAATACTATATTGCTCTTGGTGCAAATCTTGGTAATCGTCGGGAAACTCTGCAGCAAGCACTTGCTTTGCTGGATAAAATAGAAGGTATCAAGGTGACAGCCGTATCTTCTTTCTATGAAACGGCTCCCTGGGGCAAAATCAATCAACCAGCTTTTATCAATGGGGCAGCAAAGCTTATCACAAATCGGTTACCGGAAAATCTGCTGGATTGCTGCATGGAAATTGAACGCAAGCTGGGACGTGTGCGTCATGAAAAATGGGGGCCGCGCACAATCGATATAGATCTTCTTTATTCACCGGGACTCAGGGTACAGACAACGAAACTCACTTTGCCGCATCCGCTCATGTTTCAAAGAGCTTTTGTGCTGGAGCCGTTGGCTGAGATTGCCGGCGATATCGTATATAAGAATAAGACATTTGCTCAATATCGTGATGAAATGAGATAAATTTTGTACAGTTGCTCATAAAGCTGAAGAGGTTTATGTATGTGCTCTTGCGCATTATCCGATAAATATTGTAAAATGGAACAGGTTAGGTGCTTGCTGCAGGGCACTTTTTATTGCTGCTGCGGATAATTATGTCTTGATGTAAACAGCAGTAAGCGATAAAATGAAAGAGCACGATTCTGGTAAGCAAAATATAAGGAGGAAATTACATGATTTTTGGGAAAATTGACAATTTAAAGGAAGAAATCGCGCTATATCCGGAAGCGATTCAAAAAGGCTTGAAATATTTGCAGGAGAATGATCTCGCAAAGATGGAACTTGGTAAGTATCCGATCGAGGGTGAAGAAATCTTTGCAATGATTAATGCATATGATACGGAACCAAAGGCTGCACGCCGCTTGGAAAGTCACAAGAAATACATTGATATTCAGTGCATTGTCGAAGGCAGTGAAATGATCGGAAGTGGTCCGCTTAAAGATGGCGGGGCAATCACGGAAGATCGTTTTAAAGAAAATGATGTTGCCTTCTATGCAGATGTAAAGGATGAAACAGAACTTATCCTTACAGCTGGGAAATTTGCAATATATTTTCCCTGGGATTTGCATCGTCCAAATTGCAGCAGCGGTAAAGATGCAAAAAAAATAAAGAAAGCCATCATTAAAATATCGATGGCAGCACTGAAAAAATAAAATAAAACAGATGCCGTTTATTGTAAAAGCAGAAGAGACTGTATCGAAAGCTGTGGCACGTTGGAAAAATTTTTCAACGTGCCACTCTTGTGTAAAAAAATAAAATGATTGATTATTTTTTAACATAGTCATCGTTTTAATCAGATCAATTTGGCAGAACAAATAACTTTGTGGTATGATGGTTTTTATAAAAGTGCAAAAGATGAATTCATTTATAAGGTATATATTTTTTTGTGTATGCAAAAGTATAGCAGGAACTTGTACAAACCTTATTGGAAACTATGAATTTAATAAAAGATTGGAGGAATCAATCGATGTTTGTAAGTATATATATGGTAAAAGAGACTTTGGCAAATGGTGATGAAGGCGGTTATAGTGAGGATTCAGTAATCGTTGACACCTTGGAAGAGGTTGATAAAGTTATTGGGGAAATTCAGTTGTCTTTAGATGAAGAGGGTAAAGAAAGTAATTCTGAGCTAAAGATTGTAAAGGTAGAAACGTATAATTTGGCAAAATTAAAGCCTTCAGCAATAAAAGAATTTTAACTGAATCAAAGTATAGAGCTGTTGCATTGGCGAGAATATTCGCTGGCAGCAGCTTTTTTGTTTTTAAGAAAGCAGCTGTGCAAAAGATATTTTTCCGGTTGTAAAATATCCTTTTAGAGCATGTAGGTAAGTGAGGAGATGATATATATGAAAGTTTTTTTAAATCCTGGTCATGCGCCGAATGGGTGCCCGGATCCGGGTGCCTGCAATGAGGAACTGTCATTGCGCGAATGTGATATCGTGTTTTATATTGGCTGGCTTGTTAAAAGATATCTGGAAATTGTCGGTTGTGAGGTTGATCTGCTGCAAAGTGATAATCTCATTGATGAAGGTGAAGGCCCTAGCGTAACAGCCACAGCAAATGCAAGTGGTGCAGATGTTTTTGTATCGATTCATTGCAATGCATTTAATAAATCTGTCCGTGGTACAGAAACGCTGTGTTATTCGATTGATTCTGACGGGGCACGTCTTGCCAGCTGTATACAGAAGCAGCTCGTGACAACACTGCAGCAGATCGATGGTGCAGCCCGGGACAGAGGGATCAAGGCACGGCCGCATTTGGCGGTTCTACGGGTAACGGCGATGACGGCAGTGCTTGTTGAAACAGCATTTATTGATCAAAAAGACGATGCGCAGCTGCTTATCCGGTATCCGGATGATATTGCAAGAGCAATTGCACGAGGTGTGACAGACTTTGGCGAAGAAAATTCTCGGGACATCAAGGCGCAGTTATAAGTTCTATGAGAGAAAATGTATACGCATAAGAAAAAGGCGGCAGAGAGAAAACACTCTGCTGCCTTTTTCTTATGCGTATGCGAGTTCGTACAAAATTATTTCCTTTAGTTGTAAAAAATCTTTTCATGGCATGTATATAAGTGAAAGGGGGTGAAAAACATGGCAGTGAAGAGTAATCAGACAAGCAAGATGATCTTGAAGGTACAGACGGGGACAAGTTCGACGGGAGCTGCAGTATATAGTACGAGATCGTTTGCGCACATTAATCCAACACTCACAGATAATGACTTTGTCACGATCGGTGCAGCTGTGGGGGCTCTGCAGGCAAATACTGTAGGGTCAATCAATCGCCAGGATGCGGCGAAACTTGCAGCTGAGTAAAAGCGGTAAAATATAAAAGAAGGGAGGAATCTAAATGAGCAAGGTATTGAAAATGGTATTTAATCTTGAGGGCGCAAAAACACTTACGTATAGTCTGCCCGATCCAAAAGACGGACTTACAAAGGCAGCAGTAGAAGCGGTTATGAACAATATGATCACGCAGCAGGCTGTTGTGGTAGATGGTATCTATCCGCAGAGCATCAAGGAAGCAGTCATCAAGTCCACAGAAGAAATTGCATTAGCATAAGAAAAACTCGGCAAAGACGAAAAGGTCTTTGCCGAGTTTTTTATGCATGTTTTATATAGAAGGATCTTTTTCCAAACCTGACTCAAGTTCGACGATTTCAATATTGTGTTCCCGCAGACGATTGAGCTCTTCGCTGTCGGCACCTTTGCCAGTGACAATAACAGAAATTTTATCGATAGAACCGCTTAGGAAGTTGTGCTCGCGGCCGATTTTTGCTGTAGCGGCAAGTACGTAGCACGGCCCCTGGCAGCGTTTCAGCATCATTTCATTGACGGCTGTTTCCTGCAGGACGGAGGTTGTAATACCACCTTTTGTGCTGATACCGCCGACACCAATAAAGGCTTTGTCAGCAGTGATCTTCGTAAGCGTGTGCAGGGCAAACTCGCCAACCATTGACTGTTTGCGATTATAGACCTCACCACCTGTCATGAGAAGTTCGACACGACTGTCTTTGGGATAGCCGATAGCATTGCCGTTATTCGTCACGATAATGACGCGTTTATCCTTTATGTAATCTAATAAAAGCAAAGTTGTTGAGCTGGAGTTCATAAAGATTGTATCGCCATCTTCAATAAGGGATGCGGCATATTTGGCAATTGCACGTTTTTGCGATACGTTTTTGGGAGAAAGCGTTTCGGGTACGGGGTCTTCTTCTTTTAAGGTGCCGCCGATAAGCTGCGCTCCGCCATGAAAGCGAATAACAAGATGCTGTTTTTCAAACATTTGCAGATCGCGTCGAATTGTTGTGGGGGAGACGTCGAGTTCTTTTGCAATCGTCTCGACATCAATGACATTGTGTTCCTTTAATACTTTCAAAATTGCTTGCTGGCGTTTGAAAACAACGCTTTTACTATTTTTCATAGAATGTCGGTCCCTTCCGTAATGTAGTTGCAAAGTCAAATGTGCATAAGATAAATAATATGGCTGTTGATTACATTATACGTATAAATTAAAATAAATGCAACAAAATGAGCATAAATTTTATAAAATGTAATAAATTCTTAGGTTTTATGCTTAAAATAAGATGGTTTACGTTAAATTATAAAAAGATAATGCTTAAAATGAAAATAAAACTTGAAATGAGCAAATAAAACCTGTATAATAAGAACATAAAGAAAATTTAAATAACAAACAGTCATAAAACTAAGTTAAAATGAACATTATGGAGGAAACTATGAGCAAAGTTGACGAAATTACAAGAGAATCATGGATCTTAAGCACGTTTCCCGAATGGGGGAACTACCTCAATGAAGAAATCGAAGAAGAAGTTGTAGCACCAGGGACATTTGCAATGTGGTGGCTTGCTTGTACAGGTATTTGGATAAAATCAGAAGGCAGTGCAAATATTTGTATCGACTTTTGGTGTGGTACAGGTAAGCAGACCAAGAAAAAGAAAATGGACCCACAGCATCAGATGGCTCGTATGTGTGGTGGACGCGCAATGCAGCCAAATCTTCGCGTAGCACCTTTTGTACTCGATCCGTTCGGCATTCGTCAGATCGATGCAGTTCTTGCTACACATTACCATAACGATCATATCGATGTGAATGTTGCAGCAGCAGTTCTGCAGAACTGCGCAAAAGATGTCCCGTTTATCGGACCCCAATATTGCATTGAAAAATGGATAGAATGTGGTGTACCAAAAGAACGCTGCATCGAAGTAAAACCAGGCGACAGTGTAAAAATCAAGGATGTTGAGATTATTGCACTTGAATCTTTTGACCGTACGGCACTCATTACGACGCCGCCAGATGGATATCTCAAAGGCTGGCTGCCAAATGATATGGATGAAAAAGCTGTTAACTATCTTGTAAAAACACCTGGTGGAAATATTTATCATAGTGGAGATTCTCACTATTCCAACTACTATGCAAAGCATGGTAACGACTATCAGATTGATGTAGCACTTGGTTCCTTTGGGGAAAACCCACGCGGCATCACGGATAAAATGACAGCCGTTGATATTCTTCGTATGGCAGAATCCCTCAAGACAAAAGTTGTCATTCCTTTCCATCATGATATCTGGTCAAACTTCCAGGCTGATCCATCGGAAATTATTGCACTTTATGAAATGCGCAAAAATCGCCTGCAGTACAATTTTAAACCGTTTATCTGGCAGGTTGGCGGCAAGTTTGTATTCCCGGCAGACAAGGACAAAATGGAATATCATTATCCGCGTGGATTTGCTGACTGTTTCAAAGCAGCCGATATTAATCTGCCGTATACAAGCTTTTTATAAGATTAAAAGAAAAGGCAAAGTGGTGAAAATTAATGTTTAAGGAACTTGTTGAAAAAAAAAGATACTCCTTCCATAAAGGTTTTGCTACCTGGCAGGAAGCTGTTCGTGCTGCCTGCCAGCCGCTTCTGGCGGATGGCACTATCGAAAAAGAATACCCGGAAGCAATCATTGCAAAGGTTGAAGAACTTGGACCCTATATCGTTATAGCACCAGACATTTGCATCCCACATGCGCAGGAAGGTGTTGGCGTAAACGATACTGCAGTGTGTTTTATGAAAACAGAGGACCCTGTACATTTTAGTGAAGATGGCGAGCACGATGCACGTCTATTCTTTGTATTGGCCTCGACAAACAACGAAATTCATCTCCAAAATCTTTGCGAAATGTCAGAAGAGCTTTCTGATGAAGATTTTGTGGCAAGGCTTCTTCAGGCAAAGAATGCCGAAGATTTAAAGAAACTTGAATAAGTTTGTCCATCGATGTATAAAACAAAATAATAAGGGGGAACCATTCACATGGAATTTTTAATGCCAATTTGGGAGTTTTTCCAAAACAACATTTTAACAAAACCTCAGTTCTTTATCGGTTTTATCGTATTTGTCGGTTATATACTATTGCAGAAGCCAATTTATGAAGCTATTGCGGGTTTTATAAAGGCCGTCGTTGGTTATATGATTTTGAATGTAGCATCTGGCGGCTTGGTTGGAAATTTCCGTCCGGTACTTGCGGGCCTTAAGGATCGTTTTGATCTAACTGCAGCTGTAATTGATCCGTATTTTGGTCAGGCAGCAGCGCAGGCTTCGGTAGAAAATATCGGTCGGTCATTTTCAATGATGATGGTTGTACTGCTCATCGCATTTACGATGAATATTTTACTGGTATTATTTCGCCGTTATACAAAAATTCGTACACTCTTCATTACGGGTCATATTATGGTGCAACAGTCCTCAACAGCGCTTTGGCTCGTTATTTTCTGCTTTCCGCAGCTGCAGGATCTCGGTGTTGTCTGTATGCTGGGGGTACTTCTTGGTACGTATTGGGCAGTTGCCTCAAATCTCACAGTTGAACCTTGTCAAAAGCTCACGGATGGTGGGGGATTTGCAATCGGTCATCAACAAATGTTTGGTGTTTGGATTGTTTCAAAGATTGCTAAAAAAATTGGTAATCGTGAAAAATCCCTTGAAAACTTAAAGCTTCCGGGCTTTCTCTCCATTTTTAACGAAAATGTTGTTGCAACAGGTATTCTCATGTTTATCTTCTTCGGTATCATTATCACAATACTTGGACCGGATCTTATGCACAATATTGATAAAGGATTCAGTAAGGACCAGAGTTTCCTTTTCTATATTCTTGAAAAATCCTTGAATTTTGCAGTTTATCTTACAATTCTGCAGGTTGGTGTTCGTATGTTTGTATCGGAACTTACAAATTCCTTTCAGGGGATTTCCAACAAGATTTTACCAGGCTCCATGCCTGCAGTCGATTGTGCTGCAACCTATGGGTTTGGTCATCCGAATGCTGTAACGTTTGGGTTCCTCTTTGGTGCTTTTGGTCAGTTTCTTGCGATTCTAGGGCTTGTTGTATTCCAAAGTCCGATTCTCGTAATCAGCGGATTCGTACCGCTTTTCTTTGATAACGCAACGTTTGCTGTATTTGCTAATCGTCTTGGCGGCTTGCGCGCAGCAGCAATCATCCCGTTTTTCTCCGGGATTATCCAGGTTCTCGGCGGTGGTTTTGCAGCCTACTATTTTACCACGGGTAACTTTGGCGGCTGGCATGGCAACTTTGACTGGGATACACTCTGGCCTTTAATTGGTGTAATCATGAATAACATCCAGTATGTTGGTGTCGCAAT
>JBAYAD010000021.1:0-19779 GCA_041669965.1 Selenomonadaceae bacterium | reverse complement strand
CCGCCTTTTTTTGCTCCGGTAAATGCTCCTTCCGCATAGCCAAAAAGTTCACTCTCTAATAAATTTTCCGGCAGCGCAGCACAGTTGACAGCTACAAACGGCCCTCGTGCACGCATACTCATATTATGAATGCTTTGCACAAGCATTTCTTTTCCCGTCCCGGACTCACCCGTTATGAGTATCGTCGACTCGGTCAGTGCATATTTTGCGGCCTTTCTTTTCATGTCAAGACAGGCCGCCGACTGTCCAATGATATCATCCATATGATATTTAGCTACAAGACCTTTTTTCGACATTTTTTTACGAATATTTCGTTCAAAGCGTTGTACCTCAGAAACATTTTGTACCGTATAAATTTCCCCAACGACTTCCTCTTTTACTTTTATCTCAACGCTTCGCATAGCAACTGTTTTATCCTCCACCTGCTGCAGCATATCATCATCTTTTGCTGCCGGCAGCTGTGGTATCAGACACTCTATATTTTTCCCCATCGCCTCCGTATATGCTGTCTTAAAAAGCTTTTCAACAACCGGATTAAAAAGAGTAATCTTCCTATCACGATCAACTGCAATAATTCCATCTTGTGAATGATTAATTACCATACGCAAAATTTCCGATTTACGCTGTTCTTCCCTTCGTATACGTGCTATAAGCAAAGCTTCATGAAGCGCCTTGTATATTGCTTCCTTCCCCGACTGAATAAGTTCCCCCTGAATTCCAAGACGAATAGCCAGCTTTGTTGAAATCGCATCACCAACGATAAGTTCTACCCCGTCGCCAACTGCCTTCGTTATTTTTTGTTCTGCCTCTGCTTCTTCTTTTAGAGCAATTTCATAAAAATGAATACCCAGCATTTTCCCCAATTCATCACAGCCATAAAGCATATTGGCAAATCCTGCTATTCCAATTTTATCCGGATAATTACCGTTATGAATAAGCGCACGCAAAACATCCGTAACGGTCACCTGTATATGTATAATCGGCACATCAACACATTGTTCAATAAGCGATGCTGTACCTCCACGACTTACGATAACCTCAGCACCATCCTCTACTGCTTTTTTCACACAGCCGGATGCCTCCTGCAGATCACCTACAATTATATGAATAAGATCTTTGTCTGCTTTAAACCCTTCCTCAACAACCGTTCGTGCCAGGTTTGCCAGCGTCTCAAACGGTGCAACAAATAAAACTTGTGTATCCACATACGCCCCTCCAATTTCAATCATATATTTCTTATATTGTAACACTTCACAAATTATTTTATGTACATACAATAAGAAAATAAAAACTACAGGCAAAATGTTTTACACCCATTGTAAACTCTTTGATTCAATGCTACACTAAAATCATGTTTTTTATCACTTCATCACGTGCTTGTTATGCATCACTATCTTTTGCCGGGTTCGTGATTCACTTTAAAATCTGGAGGTTTCTTTATGAGCAACAATGTATTTTTCTCAAACTACACGATTGGCAATGATGCCTTTGACAAAATCCCGGAAATCTGTGCCCGGTATGGCAAAAAAGCCGTGCTTATCGGCGGCAAAACGGCATTATCCAAGGTTCAGGACACAGTCACAGCAATTCTCGAAAAAAATAATTTTACATTGCTTGATACCCTCTGGTACGGCGGTGACTCCACGCTTGAAAATGTCGACCTGCTGCTTGCAAACGCTTCTGTACAGGAAGCAGATATGATTTTCGCTGCAGGCGGCGGTCGCGCGCTTGATACTTGTAAGATGACTGCACATGCTCTGGGGAAGCCTTTTTTCACACTTCCAACCATTGCCAGCACTTGTGCTGCCTGCACCTCGCTTGGGGTTGAATACTATCCGAACGGTCAGTTTCGCGGTGTACACGCATCTGCTTACCCGGCAAATCACATCTTCATTTCACCAAAAATCATTGCAGAAGCTCCAGTTGAATACATATGGGCCGGCCTTGGTGATACAATGGCCAAATACTACGAGTCTATCGTATCAACACGTCTTTTAGAGCTCGATCACTCCGATGCCCTTGGCATTACCATAAGCAAAATGAGCGCCGAACCGCTTTTTGCCTATGCAGCTGAAGGTCTTGCCGATGCGCGGCAGGGCAAGACCTCTCATGCACTTGAACAAACGATCCTTGCTATCATCATCAGTACCGGACTTGTCTCCAATCTTGCAGAACATAACTATAATACAGGCCTTGCCCATGCAATCTACTTTGGTCTTGTCGCACTTGGCAAACGCAAAGAAAAACATCTTCACGGTGAAATTGTTGGTTATGGCATTTTACCGCTTTTGCTTCTCGACAAGCAGCGGGATGAATTTGAGCGTGTCTACCATTTTAACAAAAGCGTTGGCCTGCCTACCTGTCTTGCCGATATGCATGTCACAGAAAAAGAAGACATCGACCTTGTCATCCATACTGCCGCAAACACACCTGATCTTGATATTTGGCCTTACAAGGTCAACGAAGAAATGGTTCGTAACGCTGTCATGGAACTTGAAGAATACAATAAAAACAATTAATAATACGGAAAGGGCTGTCATATCTGATACGATGCTGTCCCCATAGTTGACAAATTTTTATTTATTGTCTCCTATAAGGGCAGCATATCAGGTATAACAGCCCTTTTTCTATTGTTTTATATAGCTCTTTTTATGCGTTCATTTATCGTTATGTAGTGCCGATTCCAGCGTGTGCCAGGACAGCACAGCACATTTTACACGAGCTGGCATATTTGAAATATTTTTAAGAGCTGCCGCTTCATCAAGAATCTCAAGCGCATCATCGTCCGTAATCTCACGCTTGATCATGCCAAGAAAGGTATCAATAAGCTTTTGCGCCTTCTCTACGGTTTCACCGCGAATAAGGTCAATCATAAGCGAGGTTGAAGCTTGTGAGATTGCGCAGCCAACGCCCGTAAAAGATGCATCCTCAATGATTCCGTCCTTCACCTTAAGCTCCAGCGTAATCTCATCACCACAGCTGGGATTGCGTCCCTTAAGTGTGACTGTTGCCCCATCAAGGTGCTTCTTATTATGCGTTGATTTGCTGTGCTCTGCAATAAGCTCCGTATACACTCCACTAAGATCCATAGCCCAGCACTCCCCTCACATGATTTAAACGATCGATAAAGTAATCGACATCTTCCTTTGTATTATAAAAGTAAAAGCTTGCGCGGCAAGTTGCATTAACTCCAAGATACTGCATAAGCGGTTGTGCGCAGTGATGCCCTGCCCGAATGGCGATGCCATCGGCATCAAGAATTGAGGCCACATCGTGCGGGTGAATATCTTTGACGTTGAATGTAATAACGCCTGTTTTTTTCGTAATATCCTTGCAGCCATAAAGTTCGATAAAAGGCATTGCCTGAAGCTTTGGTACCGCATAAGAAATAAGCTCCTTTTCTATGCGCTCAATTTCAGCAAAACCAACCGACTCGATATAGTCGATTGCCGCCCTGAGGCCAGCTGCCCCACCGACATTTTGCGTACCAGCTTCAAACTTTGCTGGCAAAGGCGCAAAGTCCGTATGCTGTTCTTCAACATAATCGATCATATCTCCACCGCAAAGAAATGGTTCCATTTCATTGAGGATTGCTTCTTTGCCATAAAGAACGCCAATCCCCATCGGCGAAAGCATTTTATGACCGGAGAATACGAGAAAATCCGCATCCAATTTCTGCACATCCACCTTCATATGCGGCACGCTCTGCGCACCATCGACGATAGCAACAGCTCCAACACTATGTGCCTTTTTTATGATTTTGTCAATCGGATTTACAATACCAAGCACATTAGAAACCTGCGTCACCGCAACAATTTTTGTTTTGCCGGTAATTTTCTTTTCGATTTCTTCATCACTAATCTTATCCTCTTTATCAAGATAAATATAGTTGAGCACTGCACCTTTTGCTTGTGCAACCCGCTGCCACGGCACAAGATTGCTGTGATGCTCCGAAATCGTTATGACAATTTCATCGCCTGCCGCAATATGATTCATGCCATAGCTATAGGCAATAAGGTTAAGCGACTCGGTTGCGTTTTTTGTAAAAATAATTTCACAGGATTTTTTTGCATTGAGAAACTTTTGCACGCGTTCGCGTGTATTTTCGTAAATTTCCGTTGCTCTGACACTAAGATCATAGGCCCCACGATGCGGATTTGCATTTGAATTTTTATAGTAGTCTTCCAGTGCTTTAATTACAAGCTGTGGTTTTTGCGTCGTTGCCCCATTATCGAGATAGACAAGCGGCTTGCCATTCATTTTATTCTGCAAAAGAGGAAAGTCCCTCCGATATTCATTCGACATTAGCTAATCGCCTCCTGATATATTCTTCAATCTGCCCTTTTATTTCTTCATCCGGTATGCGCTGCAGAGCTGGTTGGAAAGATGCCGCAATAACCATTTTTTCTGCATCGCGAAGACTTAGTCCACGGCTCATGAGATAAAAGAGTTTGTTTTCATCCATTTTACCAACGCTCACAGCATGATGACCATCGACATCATCTTCACCGGAAAGCATCAGTGGTACAGAACGGTTCCGCACATCCGGGCTCAACACGACAACATTTTCAGCCTCACGGCCAACAGAACCTTTACTGCCTCGGATAAAGTCAAGTGTACCACGGAAAATCTTCTGACTCTTATCAAGCAGTGCACCCTGTATTTCCATATGTCCATCCGTCTTTTTACCTTCCTGCCGAATGATATAGTTCATGTCAATTTCACGTGTTCCATCCCCAAAATAGATCGTCTTGATATCTGCTGTGCTTTCGTCACCAGCCAGATTTATCTTAAGGCTTGTCACCGAACGAGCCGCCCCGATTTCTACAACAGTGGCATCAACATGAGCACCAGCCTCAGCATATGCCCCAACGGCATCCATCTGCTGCGCTTCGCCCGCGAGCAGCTGTACTTTGATAAGATGGAGCTTCGCTCCTTTTTCAGCATAGACCCGGGTCCGTCCATTGTGAAACAGCCTGCCATCACCTGCATAAGATATAATTACGGTTGCTTCACTGTTTTCCCTTGCAACAATCATGTGTTCATCAGTGAGTGCCGGAGCCGCTTCATCAAGTACATAACGCAGCTGAATTGGTTGTGGACGCTGTTCATTTGCCGCAATCTCTATAACATAGCCACTGTTGCACACCGCACTGACGGTCTTATCCATGGCTTCGCTGAGACCACAATCAATTTTTTCTGCATACGCCGCAACATCTGCCGGTATTTCTTTTTGCTTCTTTATACTTTGTACACCCGCCATTTCTTCTATAAACGGCTTTTTATCATAAGTTCCCATCGTCGGCAGTTCCTGCCGGAGCTGTGCAGCATTTACTCCAAGCCAGCGCCAGGTCCGCATCGGAATAGGATTTACTATTTCTTTTTCTGCTATCATTTCTTTTCCTCCCGGCCTCAGCCCATTGTGCCTTCAAGCTCAATATTGACGAGATTATTCATTTCTACAGCATATTCCAGCGGCAATTCTTTGGCAATCGGTTCAACAAATCCCCGTACAATCATTGCTTTTGCTTCATCTTCGCTAATGCCACGGCTCATGAGATAAAATATCGCCTCATCACTGATACGGCCGATTTTAGCTTCATGCCCAATATCTACTTCATCACCCATAATATCCATGACAGGAAGCGTATCCGAACGCGACTCATCATCAAGCATAAGCGACTCACAGTTAACGGAAGACTTCACATGATGGGCATTTTTAGCAACCTTTACTGCACCGCGATAGACAACGATACCGCCATCCTTCGAAATGGAACGTGTACTGATATTTGACGATGTATACGGTGCTGCATGTATAACAGTCGCTCCTGTATCCAGGTGCTGTCCACGTGCAGCAAAAGTGACCCCGGTAAACTCACAGCGTGCATGTTCACCATGTAGAATACTGCACGGGTAGAGCATTGATATATGTGAACCGAACGACCCTGATACCCACTCAATGATACCGTCTTTTTCGACAAGTGCACGCTTCGTATTGAGGTTCATCATATTACGCGACCAGTTTTCAATCGTCGAGTAGCGCAGACGAGCGCCTTCCTTTACATAGAGTTCGACACAACCCGCATGGAGGTTCGTCACATTATACTTTGGTGCAGAACAGCCTTCGATAAAATGGAGGCTGGAATTCTTTTCGAGAATAATAAGTGTATGTTCAAACTGACCCGCCCCCGGCGAGTTCAGGCGAAAATACGACTGCAGCGGAATATCCACATGCACCCCTTCCGGCACATAGACAAACGAACCGCCCGACCAGACAGCGCCATGCAGCGCGACAAATTTGTGATCTTTTGGCGGTACGAGCTTCATAAAGTATTCTTTCACAAGAGCCTCATGCTCAATCAATGCACTTTCCATATCTGTATAAATAACGCCCTGCTTGACAAGATCTTCCTTGATGCTGTGATAGACAACCTCCGAATCATACTGTGCACCCACTCCGGCCAGCGATGTCTTTTCTGCTGCCGGAATACCCAGGCGATCAAAGGTTTCCTTAATCTCCGTGGGAACCTCCTTCCAGTTGCCCGTCATTGTTCCCTTTGGCTTTACATACGTAACGATCTCATCCATATTCAGTTCTGAAAGATCCGGCCCCCATGTAGGCATTGGCGTATGATTGTATACATCAAGCGCCTTCAGGCGAAAGTCCAGCATCCATTCCGGATCGTGTTTTTCACGTGAAATATCACGAATAATTTTCTCTGTGAGTCCCTGCTGTGTTTTATATACGGCGTAGTCTTCATTTTTTATATCATATAAAGTCCGTTCAATATCTTCGACAAACGTCTTTTTCTTTTCCATATCAATTCCTCATTTCGCTGGACACGGGCAGGCGATCTCACACGTTTCGCAATTCCCCCGGCCCCTCGCATCTGTATCAAGAAGATGCGTAAAACCTTTCTTATTGATTTCATCAATAAGTTCCGCTCCACCTTCTTCAATAATTTGACCATCCATAAGCACGTGTACTCTGTCAACTGTAAGCCGTTCGAGAATACGCGTATTATGCGTGATAATAAGACAAGAGTTTTCTATCGTATGGAACTTCTTTACCCCGGCAGATACAATCTGCACGGCATCAACATCAAGCCCGGAATCCGTTTCATCAAGCAAAGCGAGCTTCGGGTCCAGCGTAAGAAGCTGAAGAATTTCATTACGCTTCTTTTCCCCGCCGGAAAAACCGACATTCATATAGCGTTGTGCATATTCCGGTTTCATTTTAAGCTCCTGCATCAATGCCTTGAGCTTCTTCTGAAATGCAAAAATCTTAATGTTTTCATTACTGACTGCCTTTTTCGCTGTGCGCAGCATGTTTTCTACCGTGATTCCCGGAATTTCTTCCGGGGTCTGGAACGAAAGAAAAATACCAGCGCGTGCACGCTCAAACGTCTTGAGTTCTGCAAGATCTTTGCCCTCAAATACAAGGTTTCCACTTGTTACTTCATATTTGGGATGCCCCATAATAATGTTCATGAGCGTCGACTTTCCCGAACCATTCGGCCCAAGGATAACATGAATTTCTCCTTTGTTCACAGTGAGATTGAGTCCTTTTAAAATTTCTTTTCCCTCCACACCTGCATGCAGATTCGAAATATCCAATAATTTTTCAGCCATATTATGCTCTCCTAACATTTCTATAGTTTCTTCAATATAATATACGTTTTACTGCAATAATCCATTATCAAATGAATTCTTATCATAATACTCGGGATTAAATTTATTGTATTTCTTTTTCTAACATATGTCAATGCTTTCCTATAAATTATATAGGAAAATAATCCATAAAAAAACTACCGCCCCAGGAAGTATCGCAGGACAGTAGTTTTTTTATACATGTTTAGCAAAGATACCGGTTCTTTTTTCACCGGAAGATCTGACTTTATAACTTCAATTTATTTCAACACGCCTTGTCCATCAAACCGTGGGACAAATTTTTCGGATGCTGTACGTCCCTGTTGGATAAAGCACTGCGTAATGCCCAGTTCTCTTGCATGGTCTACAACTTTATCATATTCATACGTTGTGAGGCGGCGATTAATCTCGGGGTAGTCTGCGACCTCATGCATCGGCGTAAACTGGTTCATGAGACTTATATATATATCGTCACCAAAGGTCTGCCACAGCCAATCAACAATGCGCATGCTCTCGTCTTTATGTCCCGGCAAAATAAGATGACGCACGATAACTCCCCGATTCATCCTGCCCGCCTCAATTACAGGCCGTCCAACGCTTTCAACCATTCGCCGAATGGCTGCACTCGCTGCTGTGAAATAGCCTGGTGCCTTCGAATAGCGGCAGGCTGATACCTCATCCGCATATTTCAAATCCGGAAGAAATACATCCACTGATCCGTGCAGCGATACAATAGTTTCTTCTGTTTCATAGGCATTTGAATTATATACGACTGGCAGCTGCAGCCCACGCTGCTTTGCCAGCTTCAATGCGGCAAGTATTTGTGGAACGTAGTGTGTCGGCGTTACAAGATCAAGGCTTGCAGCACCACGGTCCTGCTGTTCAAGAAAAATCTCCGCAAGCCGCTCTGTTGTAACCTCAATGCCTTTGCCTTCCTGACTGATCTTATAGTTCTGACAAAATACACAATGCAGATTGCAGTGCGAAAAAAATACCGTACCTGCCCCTTTTTCACCGGACAGACAGGGTTCCTCCCATTTGTGCAGCGATACCAGCGCAATTTTCACCTGCGCCCCCGCACTGCAAAAACCATATTCGCCATGACTTCGATCAGCATTACAGCGCCTTGGGCACAGATTACATTTTTCTATAATCACGATGTCCCGCTCCTTTATTTCCTGTTTATTGTAAGCGAATCATCAAGTATTGGGCCATACTTTGCCCGCCACCACGAAATACTTCGCACGGCATCAATATAGCTTTGTAAGGCTGGTTCATCAAGCGGCTCTGCTGCAGTACCAATTATCTCAGGCTTAAATGGCAGAATATCTGCCTTCCCTATCTTATCGTGCGTAATCCAAAAGCCGTAGTTCACTCCCATTTTATTGCCGCGGGAAAGACTTGATCCCAACGATTCATATTCGAATCCCTGCGGTGCAATCATCTCGATAAGCGTTGGCACAACATCAATCTGACTGCCCGCTGCTTCCTTACCCAGTACACCTTTTTTTACAGATTTTCCCGTAACGATAAATGGAATGCCATAGCGTTCATACATCGATGGTGTCTTGTCAATATTATAGCGGTCCGCGTGGTCACCAATCACAATAAAAAGACTGTTCGGATACTTTTCCTTCGCATCGCGAATAAAAGCTGCCATTTCCTTATCTGCATACCAATAATGCCCCAGCTGCTTGATAAGTTCTTCATCTTTCCGCGCTTTCACTGGCAGAGCTGCCCGCAGCGCTTCTTTGTCAAAGCCTGCTTTTTCCAGGTCAATATTAAACGGTGAATGATTCGATACATTCAGCACTACATTAAAACTAGGCGTATCCGTTGATACCCCATCAAGGACCGCCTTGTACAGATATTCATCGTCACATCCCCAGACACTTCCGGTATCGGCATTTTTAAAATCACCGCGACTATAAAAGTGTGCAAATCCCTGTGCCTGTGTGAACGCACCGATTCGTTCCCACGTCGATGGTCCGGCATACCAGAAATTCGTTCTATAGCCAAGTCGTTCCAGTTGTGGCGCACTCGCCGTCGGATACGGTGCGGCAAACGCCTCCGGCATCGTTGTAAGATAAAGATTCGCATCAGCAAACCCCGTCACGATACCCGTGACGGCCGATACGGTACTCGCCCCATCCGGCAGGAATGTCCCGCAGTAATCACTGTCTTCTTCTGCCATAATAGATTTCATACCATCAGCAATATGCAAATCCTTATACTTATCAAGAAGCGGCCAATTGGCATAGCTTTCCGAAATAATAATAAAAATCTGACGTGGCTTTTCTACCTGCATGCCATGCGCCTGACGGGTAAGGTACATATCAAGATTATCGGAGTCTGCTGGTTTTTTCACAAGTCCTGCGGCTAATGTTCGAATTTGCTCCGTATCAAAGTTTAGCCCATTACAGGCCTCCATACGTCCATTCATCGCATAAGCCCGATAAACCGCCTGCAAATCATCGAGAATTGCCTCATTAAGGAATGTATCTTTTGTGACACCGGCATTTTCCCAGTCAACCTCCGTCTGCCAGCCCAGACTTCCGCCAAACAGCGCCATCAGTGATACGCAATAAAGAACAAGCAAAAAACCGGCCCGCCCTATCCAGCGCAAGGGCTTCCACCTGCAGGTATGCCACAACTCCTTTTGATACCGCAAAAGACGAACAAAAACCTTATAAAGAAAAAACGCGAGCAAAAAAGCCCCCGCCAGCCGCACCGGCAGATAAAATTCCTGTACAAGAGACAACGTGAGTGCATAGACATCGTCATTTGCTGTATTGAACATAAGCTGGTTAAACCCCGAATGAAACTGCTGATAGTACGGAAAACGCGCAACAAAAAGAATCGACATCACAAGAATTGAGACTCCATTTACCGTACAGCGTACAATCATCTCACGCTGTGGTGCCAGAACATTTGCCACGCCTGAGCAAAGCAATGAAAGAAGCGTCAGCATACCCGCACTCTTACAGCTGATGCGCATGCCAACCCAAAGAGCCGTAAGTATGTCATGGCTTCCGGATGCAGGGCCAATATACACATGCATCCAGCCAATAAAGACAACACGGAACACGCAGAGTATCATCAGAAAGAAGAAAAATACTTTCATCTCCTGCTGCATAAAACGGTAAAAATTCTGCCAGCTCAACAGCCGTAAAAATGTTTGCTTCATACTAAAAATTCAGCTCCAATAAAAAGTTACGAAACAGTCTCACGGGATAATAATTTGTACACCATAGTCCGAAGCCGCCTGACAAATATCCTCTGCCGGCATCGAATCTGTGATAAGCCCGGAAAGCGTATCGAGTGTTGTATAGTTATAGTTACCATCTTTATTGAGTTTCTTGGCTTCTGCGACAAGATAAGCCTTCTTACTTGCACGAATAATCGCTGCCTTATTGATGCCATCTTCAATATCGTATGTAGAAACGCTGTTTTCACGCACATCAACACCAACAGCACCAACGAACGCAATGTCCGGTTTAAGATGTGAAATAAAGTCCATCGTCATACCACCCCAGAATCCATCGCGGCTCTTATTAATCTTCCCTCCGGCAAAAACAAGGCGAATCTTCGGATTATGTGCAAGGATTACGAGAATATCGATCATGTTCGTAACAACTGTGATTTCACGCTGATCTTTTTCAAGCAGCTCCGCTACAGCGAGATTGCTCGTTGAGATATCAAGGAATACCATATCTTTTTCATTGATAAGACTGACTGCCGCTTCTGCGATGCGGCGCTTCGCCTCAACGTCACTGTTACGGCGCTTGCTGACCTCCATCGTATGCAGATTTTCCCGTAATACGACTGCACCGCCATATGTGCGCTTAAGCTTGCCCTGTTTTTCAAGCGCCCCAAGATCTTTGCGTATGCAATCTTCTGTAACCTTGAATTTTTCACTGAGTTCCTTGACTTTGACCTTACCGTCACGTGTCAGTATACTCATAATGCTATCTTGTCTTTCTTCTAAAAACATTGCCTACACCTCTATCCAGATAATTTTCAGTCTATTTACGATTACAATCATATATTCTATCATGTAAATCAAATTTCTACAAACACCTTAACCACACCTGCTTTAAAAATGAGATCACGGAATGCCAGCAGCTCCGCTTTCGTATACATCGGTGGATTTTCCGAAAAGCCATAAGGAAAATCGACATGTACATACTTTGCCTTTGCCAGTGGATTATAGTTTAACAACTCATAACGCACTTGTGGATACACCGCTGCCAGCCAGCGGGCAATCGCCGTAAGATTTTCTTTTGTCGCTGTATATCCTGGAATAAGTGGTGTGCGTACAACAACATTATCCCTATACTCCGACTGCAGCACATAGCGCAGATTTTCACGAATGATCATCGGGTCGATACCTGTGTAGCGCTTATGCTCCTCCGGTAAAAACACTTTAAAATCCGCAAACAATCGATCGATATAGGGAAGCACCTTTTTAAAGTAATCCATATCTGTACAAAGTGATGATTCTACGGCTGTATGAATTCCTTTTTCTTTAAGTTCCTTCAACAAAGCCAGCGTAAACTCCTGTTGCAGAAACGGTTCACCGCCCGATAGTGTAACTCCCCCACCATGCAGAAAAAAAGGCAGATCACGCAAAGCCGTCTCCAATACTTCTGCCAGAACATACTCTCTGCTATCCATACGCAATGCACCTGTTGGGCATTGACGCTCATACTCTTCCCCCCCTGTCACTGCTTCCGGAACAATCGTAATTTTCCCGGCTATTTCGCTGACAGCGCCTTGTGAAACCAGGAGACATGCCCCACAATGAATACATTTATCAGCAAAATATATAAGCTGCCCATTGACTGCAATCCCTTCCGGATTCTGACACCAGACACAATGAAGTGGACATCCTTTGAGAAATATCGTCGTACGAATCCCTTCACCGTCGTGGACCGAAAACTGACGGATATCAAAAATACGACCTTTAATCTCTCGCATACCTATTCTCCTTTATTGTTTTCTGTTTTTCTGCTTTATTGTTTTGTATTACTATACCTTATTGTAATCGTACTGAACGAATATTGCAATAACAACCAGTACAGAAACTTTGACGTTCTGTACTGTAAAAGAAATAGAGTCGCTGCACACTGCATGTAACGACTCCAACTTATCTTCTTTATAGTTTATCCCGATATTTCCATGGCACATCCTTCGCACATGATGCATCAAGGAGTACTGCCCGCCGATAGTCATCCTGTGCTCCATTCTTACTGCCAATAAGTTCATAAAGCTCTGCCCGGTTCATATAGCAGGAAGCACAATCCGGCACAAGTTCAATCGCCTTATTAAAGTCCGCCTGCGCTTCCTCATACTTTCCCTGCTCCATATAGACAAGGCCACGATTGCTATAGGCATTCATATACTCTGGTGCCAGCTCGATTGCCTTGTCATAGGCCTCCAATGCCCGCTTCGTATTTTTCTGTCCCGCGTAGGCAAGACCCATATTATTATAGGCATTCACATCTTTATCATCTAAGCGAATTGCCTGCTTATATGATTGAATCGCCGCCTTCACATCCTGCTGACGCATCTGCACATTGCCACGATTGTAATATGCTGCTCCATCATTCGGGTTGATAGCAATCGCCTTTTCATAGTCACGCAAAGCCTCTGCATAATGTCCCATACATTCATATACCATACCACGATTTTTCCAGGTATCAGCATTCATCGGCTTGAGCAGCAGTGCCTGTGTATCATCCGCAGCCGCCTTCTCATATGCACCAATTGCCACATAGGCAAGTGCCCGATTGTAATATGCTTTTATATGCTGTGGATTAAGGCGGATAACTTTTGTATAGTCTGCAATGGCTTTATTGTATTCACCATAGGCATGATAAACATTGCCCCGGTTATTATAAGCATCCACATAAGACGGGTCAAGAGCAATCGCTGTATTATAATCACGCATAGCTTCACTGTATTTTTTTAAGCGATAATATGCATTGGCACGTTCTTTATAAAGTAATGCACGATCCGAATTTTTGACAATTTCCCCACTATAGAGACGTACAGCCTCCCAGTAATCCTGTTTTTCCATTGCCACTGCAGCCATCTGTTCATTTGTCGGTATTACATCTTTCCCGGCAGCAAATACTGTTGATACGAAAAAGCAGACAAATACTAAAAGGAAAACTACTTTTTTCATTTCTCATGACCTCCGTCCCGTGCACAAATCTCTTTTCTTCATTTTACCGTTTACACAAGGAAATATCAAGCAGTCAGAAAAACTATGCAGTGCTTTTATTTATGATTTGAATTTTTTTCCAATTTTTTCTTATCAAAAATTCCATAATTGTATACATTGAAAATATAAGCTTTTTAGCTTATAATAAGCCTAGTTTATTATTGAATATTTTATTTCTTTTACATTCGTACGAAAGCAGGAAAAAGATGACTCCTCTAAAAAACTTTTCAAACGATTCCAGCATTGATATATATAACGCACTTGCCGACTTTGACCAGTTACTTCTCTTTCGCTGGGATCTTCTGCTGGATGAGTTTTCTGTGTCAGAAAATGCTGCTTCCTTTCCCTATTCTTTGCAATCCCAAAAATACTTTTCCACCTATATGCTTACACAACATTTGGTTCTTGATGAAGATCTGCCCCTTATCGAAGAATATATGGACTATATTTTTTCCGAGCCGGACAATCTCACAAATTCAATGGACCGACGTGAAGTTGAGTATCGTACGCTTACAAAGGACGGACAGTATCGCTGGATAAAGCTTACTCTTATTGCTTATTTTAAAGATAAGAGGCCGTATCTGATCATTGGTTCCATTCAGGATATCCATGAAACGAAAGAACTGGAAACCAGACTCCGGCGGGAAGCCGAACGGGACGCATTGACAGGTCTTTACAATAAAGGTACAAGCCAGCATCTTATTGAGCTTTATTTGAATGCTCCTCATAACCAAAAATTCCAGCAGGCTTTGCTTATCCTTGATGCTGATGGGTTTAAAAACATCAACGACACCTTTGGTCATCTTTTTGGCGATGCTGTCCTTACAGATATTGCCCTGGAACTTGAAAAGGATTTTCGCCAGATTGATATTATTGGCCGCATTGGTGGCGATGAGTTTATTGTTCTTATCAAAGACATTTATTCTATGGATATTCTTCGCAAAAAATGTCAGCGAATTATCAACAATCTTCATCGCATCTATAAAAGCACTACTCAGGAAATTGCTTTTTCTGTTAGCATTGGCATTGCTATCTTCCCGGATCATGGTACTTCTTTTAAAATATTATTTGAAAAAGCAGATAAGGCTCTATATAACTGTAAAGGCAATGGTAAGGATACCTTCCTTTTGTACAATGATAATTTACCAATTGCAGAGATTCCGCAGCGTTCGGATTTTTCCCTTGTCGACCCGGAACAAAAAGCTTTTAAAGATCATATTGTCGAATACATCTTTCGGTTACTTTACGAAACACACGATGCTGCAACTACAATCAATATGGTTTTCAGCCTTCTGGGCAAACAGTTCAACATTGATCGTGCCTATATCTTTTTGCTTAACAAAAAAAACAACACACTTACGATGTCCTACAATTGGAACAGTCCGATAGCTGCAGACCTGCCTGTTATTGATGTAAACGATAGCAGCAACACGCATATGCGGTCTGACGCTGCTTCTGCACTCTCCCAGCCGACACCTTATGGCATCTTTTCGGTTTGCAGCGACACAAATAAATTATCCAAGGAAAAAGCAGCAGCTTTTCACAAGATAAACACCCGCTCCTTTATTAACTGTCAGATTTCTAACGGCACAGATCTTCTGGGAATTTTAGGCTTTGAAGACTGTAAAAACATCCGAGTCTGGACAAAAGAAGAATATGAATTCATGAACATTTTTTCTTGTATTCTCAGTGAATTTCTTTTGAAACCGGAAAACACTACTGAACTCACTGCCCAAAGCACGCAGTTATCAGCTATTATTAACAGCATCCATGATTTTATTTATATCGTCGATAAGGATACATATGAGCTTCTTTACTTCAATCAGGAGCTTGGCCAAAGTATACCTCTGCGCGTATTACAGCAGCCCTGCTACTCACTTCTCTTTGGTCGAGAGACGCCCTGTACAAACTGCCCTGTCAAAGAAATCTCCGACTACGCTGTATATATCCATCGAAAAATGGAACACATCATTGGTTTTGCGGATGTACAGGTATCCAACATTGAGTGGAATTCCCCTCGCAAGACGGCTCTTATCATTGTTCGGCAAAAATATTAATATCGTAAAGGGCCGCAGGTCCTTTCAACACAAAAGGACATACCATTGCGGCATGTCCTCTTTATTTATCTTTATTATTTTTCCATCGCCTTAAACTTTTTATATACGTCAATAAATTCAAGCGCTATAATTTTGAATCCTTCTGCACTCATTAGCTGATCTTCTGCATGCAAAATCAAAAGATTAATCCCCTGACCTGTCCCTTCTGCTTCTTTCTGTAAAAGACCTAAATGTGCAGCATGCCCTTCATTAAACATTTCATCGCCTTCGGCAATTGATTTTTCTGCTTTTTCAAATTCATGTTTCTTTGCCATCTGAATTGCTTCTATATAGCAGCTGCGTGCTGTACCTACTGCAGATATAATCTGAAATGCTGTAAGTTCTAATCCTTCCATTTATTAAACCGCTCCCTGTTTTTTTATCTTATTTTTAAAATCGGTCAATCGCCCAGTTTTGCTTTGGCAAATTCGACAACACCCTTACCATCCATACGTCCATACATGCGCATATCAATTGCCTCCACAATAACACCTGGGCACTGCTTTTTAATCTTGTTTAAATCAAACCGAACCTGTGGTCCAAGCAGTATAATATCCGCATCAGTTGCCCGCTTACTGGCTTCCGATGTCGGAAATGCTGAAATATTGCATTCGTAATTCATCACAGCAGCGGCTTCTTCCATTTTTTTAACGAGCATGCTTGTAGACATTCCTGATGCACATAACAATACAATCTTTCTCATCATAAATTCGCTCCTCATATCATATAAAATACATAATAAATTCTTTTTACTATAGTAACTATAGCATGACAAATACAATCATTCAATAGATTCTGACTTCATTGGAAGAATGTTTCATCCCATCAGAAAAAAAGCAGAAAAATTTGAAATTTTTTTCCGCTTTTTCAGTATGCCTTTTTTATTATAATCTGTTTTTTCCTTACAGACTATATTTTAAGCAGCACACAGTCTTATAAAACAGATTGTGTGCCCTGGTATTCTTTAAAATTGCTTCAGCTCAAACAGCAGATCACTCATTTAACAAGTTTTCGCCATTTGTTGCAATTACTTTTTTATACCAGTTAAACGACTTTTTCTTTTCTCTGTTCAGTGTGCCCACACCTTTATTGTCTTTATCAACATAGATGAATCCATAGCGCTTTTCCATTTCTCCGGTTCCCGCCGATACAAGATCAATCGGCCCCCACGAACAATAGCCCCAAAGCTCTACACCGTCTTCATCAATCGCTTTTTTCATCTGCCTGATATGTGCTGCAAAATACTCGATACGGTCATTGTCCTGAATTTTCCCCTGAGCATTTTTTTCTTCATGCAGACCAATCCCGTTTTCTACGACCATAAGCGGCAGCTCATATCGTTCGGTAAGAATATTCAAGGCGTAACGCAGACCAACCGGATCAATCTGCCAGCCCCATTCAGATGCCTTGAGATATGGATTATCGACAGCTGTAGCAAATCCACCGCCAACGGACTTCATCATTTTTGCGTCTGCAGAAGTCACATAACTCATATAGTAACTAAAAGCAAAATAATCTACGGTACCTTTGGCAATCGTTTCAAGATCACCATCTTCCATTTCAACCTTGTATCCCTTGTTTTCCCATTCTTTTAAAGTATACGACGGATAATGTCCCCGACACTGCACATCACCAAAGAAAAAACGTTTGCGCATTTCTTCAAGCTGTTTTATCTGGTCGTCCGGATTACAGCTATATGGATATACCGGCTGAATCGAAAGCATGCAGCCAATCTTAAAATCCGGATTAATTTCGTGACCTTTACTAACCGCCAGTGCTGACGCAAGGAACTGATAATGTGCAACCTGATAAAGCACTGCCTTTTTGTTTTCTCCTTCTTTATAAAGAATACCCGAGTTTGTAAACGCCGTAAAAGGTACATCCGTCTCACTTTGGTTATTAATTTCATTAAACGTCATCCAGTATTTTACCTTATTCCGATAACGTTTAAATACGGTTACTGCAAAACGAACAAAAAAATCAATCATTTTGCGATTGCGCCAGGCACCATATTCCGTAACAAGATGATACGGCAGCTCAAAATGTGAAAGCGTAACAACTGGTTCCATGCCATTTTTATGCATTTCATCAAAAAGATTATCATAAAATTTCAGTCCCTCTTCATTCGGTTCCATTTCATCACCTTGAGGAAAAATCCGTGTCCAGGCAATGCTTGTACGAAAGCATTTAAATCCCATTTCACCAAACAGCGCCATATCCTCCTTATAGCGATGATAAAAATCAATGCCTTCATGATTGGGATAATTATACCCTTCCATAACACCTTTCGTTATTTCACGCGGCACACCATGACGACCTTCTGTCATCACATCAGCAACACTCACGCCTTTGCCGCCCTCCTGCCAGCCACCTTCAATCTGATGAGCAGCAACCGCACCACCCCATAAAAATCCGTTTGGAAATCCCATTGATACATCCACTCCTGTCTTTTCTCATAAGATATTCAAACTATACCATAGGAAAAAACCGTGTTCAATAGAACGAACACGGTTAGAAAGACTATTTCATAAAAAATAAACATATATAGAATAATCTGAAATATTGTTCCTGTTTATTCTTCTGAACCATCGATCATCACTCAGAATTTATGCGCTTTGACAAAATCTACAAACAGCTTCACAATCGGCAAATCCGTTCCTGTCTCATTATAAAGCATCCAGGTTTTGCGTGTAAGCAGCTTGCCATCAGCTGATGTCAAATCCATCTTATACAACCCCTCGGCTTCATCAACAATACGTGACGGCAGCAGTGCATAGCCAAGCCCATGCAGGACCATTTCTTTACAGTTAGTCAGCTTTGATACCTGCATGCTGATTTCCGGTGGTATCGTAAAATTCTCACGCCACCATTTATCGAGCTGTGACTTTAATAGATAATCACTCTGATAAACAATACGCGGCAAATTTGGCAGATCGTCCATAACAAAAGGCTTCCGATAGGCAACACAAATCGGTTCTTCATAGAGCAGCTGCATATTTTTACAGCCACCATAATCAATGCTTACAAAACCTACTTGTATCTTTTGATTGTAGATCAGACTGAATACATTCTTGCTCCAGTCTGCAAGCACACGAAACTTTACCGCCGGATACATCTGCTGAAATTCCTCAAGAAGCTTTGGCAGCGTATACATTGTAAGATAGCTCGATGCACCAATTTCAAGTGTACCTGAGTTTTCACTAAAAAGACCCTGCACATTGTTCTTGATATGTGACAAACGATCGATCATATCTACTGCCTGTTTCACCAGGTATTCACCCTCGGGCGTAAACTGGATGCCCTTCGTGCTGCGATGCACGATGCGCACATTAAAGTCCCGTTCTATGTGCTGCAGCCGCGACGTGAGCGCCGGCTGCGACATATAAAGCGATTGCGCTGCTTTTGTTATGTTTTTTTGTATGTACAAAGCCTGAATAATGTACCAGTCACGATCCTCCATTTTTATAGCTCCTTCATCACAAATTTCTATGAACCTTTCTTTATCTATTTCTTTATAACAGGCCTTTTTCCTTTTTTCCTCACAAGAATTCTCCCGACAACACAAAACAAAGCTCTGGCAAGGCAGGTGTAGTTCCTGCATTACCAAAGCTCTGTTTCGCTTACATAATAGAATCAAAAGTAAAAATATTTTGTATAGATCTTCTAAAATCAATCTGTAACCGGCTTGCGAATAACATCAAGAATACTGCCGTCACGGTATTCAACTACAGCAACGATATCCTTATCATTCTGACTAAGTTCAACTTCTTCCGGTTTGCCGACAAATTCATAGGCAAGTGCCTG
>JBAYAD010000020.1:0-20283 GCA_041669965.1 Selenomonadaceae bacterium | reverse complement strand
GGCAGCAAAGATGTTTTTGGCAAGGCAGCCGCAGATGACCTGTTTATTACGATTTTTAACCGCAGCCGTACGGAAGAAATCAATGTTGAGATTGAGGTGGGAGATCTTTGCTGCGGTGGACTCCATGAAGTTTTTGGTGCTGTAACGGATACAGAGATTGTCCGTGGGAAAATGAAGGTTGCGGTCAGCCCGCTGCAGGGACTTCTTTTTGAACGAAAAAAGGAGACAAAGAAACTGCCGCGTATGGCAGGAATACTACTTCATCCGACCTCACTTCCATCAAAATATGGTATAGGTGATTTTGGCACAGAAGCTTATAAATTTGTTGATTTTCTTGTGGCAGCAGGGCAGAAGGTCTGGCAAATCCTGCCGCTCAATCCGGTTGGCTATGGATATTCACCCTATCAATCACCATCTGCTTTTGCGGGGAATCCAATGCTGATTGCGCTGGATAAGCTGATGGATGAAGGGCTTTTACAAAAAAAAGATCTTAAACTGCCTTTTGTTGATACGCGCAGCACAGTGGATTTTGAACGTTCCTGGAATGTCAAAAAAAAGTACCTTCAGCGGGCATATCAAAATTTTTTATTGACAAAGGAAACAGATGATAACTTTGCAAGTTTTTGTAAAGAACAATCAGAGTGGCTTGAGGATTATGCACTGTATGAGGCGCTGAAAAAAGAATATAAAGGACTTTCCTGGACGGAGTGGCCGGATGGAATTAAAAAAAGAACTACAGTATCATTAGAAAAAGAACGTCAACATTTGCATGCGGAGATTGACTATGAGAAATTCCTGCAGTATAAGTTTTTTCAACAATGGCATGAACTGCACAGTTATGCAAAGAAAAATAAAGTACAAATTATTGGCGATATGCCGATATTTCTTGCACAAGACAGTGTGGATGTATGGGCAAACCAAGAGATTTTTAAGCTTGATGAAAATGGAAAGCCGCTTTCGGTTGCAGGTGTTCCACCAGATTACTTTAGTAAAACGGGACAGCTCTGGGGAAATCCACATTACCGTTGGGATAAGATGAAGGAAGATGACTATGCCTGGTGGCGCAAGCGGATACAAAAGATTTTGCAGGAAGTTGATATTATTCGTATTGATCACTTTCGTGGGTTTGAATCCTATTGGGAAATTCCAGGCGATGCAAAAACGGCAATTGATGGTGAATGGGTAAAAGGGCCGGGTCTTCAATTTTTCCAGACAATGGAAGAACATCTGGGAAAACTGCCAATTATTGCAGAGGATCTTGGTATTATTACCGATGAAGTGGAAGAACTTCGTCGGGATTGCGGTTTTCCCGGTATGAAAGTGCTGCACTTTGAGCTGTACTTTAATGAAATGCAGCGACTTGGGCTTGCATGTCCGCAAAATAGCATTATCTATACGGGGACGCATGATAACAACACAACAGCAGGCTGGTTTGAGGAAGACACCGATCATCGTACACAGGCGGCTATTGCAGCGCTTCTCGGAGCAGATAGTGAAGACCCGCAGGAGGTATGTCAAAAACTCATAGAGTTTGCATATGCAGCTGGCGCACGTGCGGCCATCATTCCAATGCAGGATATACTTGGTCTTGACAGTCAGGCACGGATGAATATGCCGGGAACCGTTGGGACGAACTGGAAATGGTGTGCAAAGAGCAGTGATTTTACGGCTGAACGGGCAGCCGAGCTTAAAAAACTTTGTGAAAAATATAAGCGTTAAATAAAAGCGTACCGCAATCCATCAGTCTCTGATGAAATGTGGTACGTTTTTGCTTGGTGGTTTGGGGGGCTGTTTAGTCTTTGATGATTTTTCCCTTGAGGCTGATCGTGAAAATGTTCGAGGGAAGAGATTTACCGCAGGTTTTGAGGGCTTCAACTGCAGCATGGCTCAGACCACTGCAGCAGGGAACTTCCATGCGGACAATTGTGACGCTCTGAATGTCATTAGCTCGTAGGATTTCAGCAAGCTTTTCCGTATAATCGATTGAGTCGAGTTTTGGGCAGCCGATGATTGCAATGCGATTTTTCATAAAGTCGTGATGAAAGCTCGCATAGGTATAAGCTGTACAGTCTGCAGCGATAAGCAGATGTGCTCCATTATAATAATCAGCTGTTATGGGCATGAGCTTAATCTGTACTGGCCATTGACGAAGTTCGGAAACAGAATGAGCGGGGACAGTATCATTAACAGGATGGATGGTTTGAGCATGCAGGCCGGGACAGCTGCTCGTTTGGAATGAGGATCTTTTTGCCAGATGCTGGAGCACCGCTTTTTTATCGTAAGCGACGGTCTCACGCTGTTCAAAGGTAATTGCTGCTGTCGGACAGACAGGGAGGCAGTCGCCAAGTCCGTCACAGTAGTCGTCACGTAAGACTTTGGCTTTACCATTGACAAGAGCAATTGCATTTTCGTGGCAGGCTGTGGCACAGGCACCACAGCCATTGCATTTTTCTTCGTTGATTTTTATCATTTGTCGCAGCATCGTTTAATCACCTTTCAAAGTCGATTTTATTTTACGTTGTTTTCATTCTAACGCATTATGTGTGTGCATGTATGTAAGATTTGTGACAAACTAAAATAAATTTAATAAACAAATTTATTTTCACAAAAAACATATATTGTAATATTGTATACATATGAGGTATAATGTAAAGAAACTTTGTACATGTTTGTAAAAAGGGGGAACTTTTTTGCTGATAAATGGTGCACAGGCTGTGATTGAAAGCCTTAAAAAAGAAAATGTCGATGTCGTTTTTGGTTATCCGGGCGGCGCAGTATTGACTTTATATGATGAGCTTTATAAGATGCAGTTTCCGCATGTTTTGACAAAACACGAGCAGGGTGCAGTACATGCTGCTGATGGTTATGCACGGGCAACTGGTAAGGTAGGTGTGTGTTTTGCAACTTCCGGGCCGGGGGGGACAAACCTTGTCACGGGCATTGCTACGGCAAACATGGATTCTGTGCCGATTGTCTGCATCACGGGACAGGTTGCCAATCCCTATATTGGTAAAGACTCTTTTCAAGAAGCAGATATTTGCGGTATTACGACACCGATTACGAAGCATAATTATCTCGTGAAAGATGTTAAGGAACTGTCGCGTGTAGTAAAAGAGGCTTTTTTTATTGCGCGTACAGGACGACCGGGACCGGTCCTTATCGATGTGGCAAAAGATGTATTTGCAGCCCAGCTCAGCTACGATTATCCTAAAAAAGTAAATCTGCGCGGCTATACGGGCAATTTTATTGGAAATGAAAAAGAAATTCGGATTGTTGTTGATACACTAATGGCAGCGAAGCGCCCCGTGTTTTTTGTTGGCGGAGGTATTAATCTCTCCGATACAGCAAATGAAATGCGTGCAATTGTTGAAAAAACAGGTATTCCGGTTGTCAATACACTCATGGGACTTGGCTGTGTATCATCAAAAGATGATGGCAATGTCGGGATGGCCGGCATGCATGGATCCTATGCAGCAAACATGGCAATTATGGAGTGCGATCTCCTGCTGGGGATGGGGGTTCGTTTCGATGATCGTGTGACAGGAATTGTGCAGAAATTTGCACCACGGGCAAAGCTTGTCCATTTTGATGTGGATGCAGCAGAAATTAATAAAAATGTACGGGTAGATTATTCGGTTTGTGGTGATTTGCGATGGTCAATGCCAATTTTTGCGCAGCAAATTAGTGCATCAAGTATGGATTTTAAAGCGAAATTTTCGCTGTGGCGTCAGTATGTTATTGCAATGAATAATGAAAAACCACTAACTTATAAAAAAGATACGGGTTATATTATGCCGCAGGAGCTTATTGAAAAAGTTAGTGAGCTCTGTGATGAGAATACAATAGTCGTTACGGATGTCGGACAGCATCAGATGTGGACCGCACAGTTTTATGAATTTACGGAACCAAGACAGTTCCTGACATCGGGCGGCCTTGGCACGATGGGCTATGGTTTGCCAGCGGCAATTGGGGCTAAACTTGGGCAAAAAGAAAAGAGCGTGGTGCTTTTCACTGGAGATGGCAGTATCATGATGAATTGTCAGGAGTTTGCGACAGCAGCAGATTATGATGTCGATGTTAAGGTTATCGTGCTGCATAACCATGTGCTTGGAATGGTAACACAGTGGCAGCGTATGTTCTACGGGAAGCGCTACTCCCAGTCTCTGCTTCATGGCAAGACAGATCTTGTGAAGCTGGCAGAAGCGATGGGCGTTACCGGCTATCGTATCAATGAACCGGCAGAGCTTGTCCCGGTACTGCAGGAAGCACTGTCGCATAAAGGACCAGTGCTTGTAGATGTTATGCTGCCGGAGGTCGAGGATGTGCTGCCAATGGTACCAGGCGGTAAACGTCTTGATCAAATGATAATGGGAGGGAACGAAGGATGAAGAAATTTTTACTGGCTGTTCTCGTAGATAATAAACCAGGCGTTCTGACACATGTGGCTGGGCTTATCAGCCGTCGTGCCTTTAATATTGAAAGTATCGCCGCTGGTTATACCGAAGAAGCGGATGTCACGCGCATTAATATTGTTGTGTCGGTTGATAGTGAACAGGAACTTCATCAGGTGGTCAACCAACTATCAAAGCTTATTGATGTTATTAAAATTGTCAATCTCAGCGCAGTTGAATCAATTAAGCGTGAACTCGTTATGCTTAAGGTACGGGCAACACCAAAGACGCGTGCAGATATCATCAATGTTGTCAATATTTTCCGGGCAAAAATTGTCGATGTGAGTCGTGAAAATGTTGTTATCGAACTTACTGGTGAGCAAAGTAAGATTGATGCAATCTGCGAGGTTCTTTCCGATTATGAAATCCTTGAGATTGCTCGTACAGGCGCCATTGCTTTGTCCCGAGGTCCAATACCGGCGAAAGAAATGTAGAAACTATAAAATTTGAGGGATAATAGTGGAAACATACGGAAAACAAATTGACCTTTCCTGGTAGATGCTCTATAATTAGTAATAGAGAATCATTATTAAAAAATGCAGGTAGGAAAAAGGAGAGATTTTAATGGAATTAAAAGGTTCAGAAACAGAAAAAAATTTATGGTCTGCTTTTGCCGGCGAATCTCAGGCACGTAATAAGTATACGTATTATTCCTCAAAGGCAAAAAAAGATGGTTATGTACAGATTTCTAATATTTTTACTGAAACAGCCGACAATGAAAAAGAACATGCAAAAATTTGGTTTAAGCTTGTTACTGGTATTGGTACAACTACAGAAAACCTAAAGGTTGCTGCTGCAGGCGAGCATTATGAATGGACATCGATGTATCCGGGCTTTGCAAAGATTGCTCGTGAAGAAGGTTTTACGAAAATAGCCAATCTCTTTGAAGCCGTTGCAAAAATAGAAAAAGAACATGACGAAAGATATGAAATTCTTTTGGCAAACGTTGAGGCGGATAAAGTATTCAAAAAAGATGAAAAAGTTATTTGGCAGTGTTCGAATTGCGGCTATGTATGCGTGAGCCCAAAGGCACCGGAAGTTTGCCCCGTATGTGATCATCCGAAATCCTATTTTCAGGTTATGGCGAAAAACTATAAATAAGCAGTAATAAAGAAGTAAATAAATGAGAACGATGGATATGGCTGAGCGGCTGTGTCTATCGTTTTTTTTATATAGCTATAGTATGGAAATTTCTATAAACTTTATGCAGTATAAAGTTTATGTCTGTAATTATAAAAATCAAGACCATGTTTGTATCAAAGATACAAAGCCTCTTCTTTAGTATACTTTTCGGATCATATTGCTTATTTAGTAGAAAACAATTATAATTTATATTAAAGTAGGCAGTATATGCTTTCTTTCAGTAAAATGGTGTTTTTCAATGAAGAGCAGAGGATGTTAAAGCGATGAAAATAGATGCCGTAAATACGCAGAGAACACTTCCTACCGTTGAGCATGAAGCAAGTACACATGTAAAAGGAACGGAAAGCGATTTTTCGTCAGAACTTTCACAGAGTCAGGGTAATATGTCGATGGAGGAGATGCAGAAGCTTCTTGATAAAATCGATAAACAAGGGGCAAAGCTGACACAGACGCCGACGTATGATGAGTTGAAATCGTATCGTGACCTTGTTAAAACCTTTGTAGGTGAGGCTGTGTCACGTATGTATACGCTTAATTCTCAATCGGGTTGGGATCGTATGGGCCGGCAGAAGGTTTATACGAGTGTACGGAAAATTGACAAAAAACTTGAGGAAATGGCCGAGGATATAAGGCTCGGACAAGCAGATCAGCTGGGCATTATTGCTAAGCAGGACGCGATTCGTGGGATGCTTGTGGATATTTATATGTAATGGCTGTGATGAAATGGGAAGAGATTGTTGGACAGGAGAAGGCTATTGTGCAGCTCAAGACGTTGATGAAGGCAGAGCGTATGCCGCATGCACTGCTTTTTTGTGGACCTGATGGTGTAGGGAAGCTGCTTGTTGCGCAGGTATTGGCAGCAGCATTGCTTTGTGAGCACACAGATGGTCCTTGTGGACAGTGTGCATCGTGTCAGGCATTCCGGACGGGAATGCATCCGGATATGTATACAATTGTGCCGGAAAGCAAGGGAAAAACCGCTAAAAGCATTAAGATTGATCAGATTCGTGAAGTGCAGACGGAGGTTGCTCGGATGCCCTATCTTTCAGATAAACGTGTTGTTTTATTTGATGGGGCCGATACAATGAATGAGGCGGCAGCAAATCGTTTACTCAAGACACTTGAAGAGCCAACGGGACAAGTGGTCTTTATTCTCATTACAGGGAAAAAGGCAAGTTTGCTGGACACGATTGTATCACGTTGTATGATGGTGAATTTTGGCTCACTGCCGCGTCCGGCATTGGCAAAAGCACTTTGTGCCAGGGATATACCTGAGTCGATTGCTGTTGAGCTGGCAGCATTTTCCGATGGAAGCTTTGGCAAAGCATTGAAATTGTTTGAAAATGACGGGCTGATACTTCGGGATGAAACACTGGCTTTTATGGAACAATTGCCAGTCATGGGGATGCCTGCGGTATGGGAGCTTGCGCAAAAGCTAGGTGGTCTGACGAGGGAAAAACTGCAGGAGTGGCTTTCTTATCTGACGATGCTGCTGCGTGATATGCTGGTACTCTATGGCACAGGAGCAACGGATTTACTTTATAATCAAAAGGCAGCTGAACGTATCGCCGCGCTTTTACCGGATTTTTCCGAAAAAAAAGTGTTTGCCCTGTTGGAAAGCACGAAGCTTGTTGAGACAAGGCTTGTTTCAAATGTGAATACAAGACTGCTTATGGAGCAGTTTTTACTAAAAATACGCGATCTATCATAGAAGAGGAGGCTGCAAGGTGCAGAATGTTGTAGGTATACGCTTCAGGGAAGCGGGAAAAATATATTATTTTAGTCCGGGAAATCTTGAGATTGAAAAAAACGATGATGTTATTGTGGAAACTGCACGCGGAGTAGAGTACGGCATAGCCGTTATTGCACCACGGGACGTAGAAGAAGCAGATGTAGTATTGCCGCTAAAAACGGTACAACGCAAGGCTGTACCGGAAGATCGGATCAAGGTCAAGGAAAATGAAGAAAAAGAAAAGGAAGCTTTTAAGATCTGCGAAAAGAAGATTACGGTACATAGTCTGCCGATGAAGCTTATCGACGTGGAGTATACCTTTGATGTAAATAAAATTATTTTTTATTTTACTGCGGATGGCCGTATTGATTTCCGTGAGCTTGTCAAAGATCTTGCATCAGTTTTTCGTACGCGCATTGAGCTGCGGCAGATTGGTGTACGTGATGAAGCAAAGCTTATGGGCGGCATTGGTTGTTGTGGCAGACCGCTTTGTTGTGCAACCTTTCTCGGTGATTTTGAGCCAGTATCAATTCGTATGGCGAAGGATCAGAATCTGTCGCTGAATCCGACGAAGATATCAGGAATTTGTGGGCGCCTCATGTGCTGCTTGAAATATGAAAATGACTGTTATAGTGAGGCCTGCCCGCGTAAGAAGATTGTACCCCCAAAGCAGGGCAGTAAGGTTGTCTCTGCCGATGGCGAAGGCAAGGTTATTTCACTTAACAACCAGCGTAAGACAGCAACGATACTGCTTGACGACAGTAAGACGATTGTAGCTTCATGGGAGGATGTTGTCGAAAAGGATGAATCTTCAGCTGAGACCGAATGAGCGGCTTGATGATCTGCTTGTAAGCGGCCGAAAAATTATTCAGAATGAAACGGAATTTTGTTTTTCACTCGATGCCGTGTTGCTTGCTGGTTTTGCAAAGGTGAAAAAAAACTTTCATATACTTGACCTTGGTACGGGAACAGGGGTTATACCACTTCTTATGGCAAATAAGGTTTGCCGTATTGATGCTGTAGAAATCAGTTCTGTTATGGCGGAGCTGGCACAGCGCAATATGGAAATTAATGGACTTGCAGGTAAAATTACGGTCAAAGAGGGGAACTATTGTAACATACAGGAACTTTACACAGCGGAGTTTGCTGATCTTGTTGTCGCGAATCCACCATATCGCCCGGTTGCACATGGACAGACGAATGCACTCATGGGTGTTGCACGAGCACGTCATGAGGTTACGGCAACGCTTGCTGATGTTATATCGGCGGCGCGTTATGCGCTGAAGTTTCATGGACGCTTTGCCATGGTGCATTTGCCAGAACGTCTTGGTGAAATTCTTGTAACAATGCATGAAAACAACATTGAGGCGAAACGCCTTTGTTTTGTTCAGCCGAAGGCAGACAAGGCTCCGAATATGATGCTTATTGAGGGGATTGCTGGTGGAAAACCTGGTGGTCTCAAGGTCTTGCCACCACTTATTGTTCATGAGGATGATGGTACCTACACAGGAGAATTGCTGAAATACTATGAATGAAATAATAGAGGAAAACAAGATGGATGAAAAAATAAAAAAGCCGGGTACGCTTTATTTGTCAGCGACACCAATTGGAAATCTTGAGGATATGACATATCGATCGGTACGCATACTCGCGGAGGTTGAACTTATAGCAGCAGAAGATACGCGTCATACGCGCCATCTTTTGACACATTTCGATATCCATACCCGGCTTACGAGCTACCATGAACATAACAAGTTTACGAAAGGTCCGGAGCTTATTGCGTATCTCCTGAGTGGGAAGGATATTGTTTGCGTTAGTGATGCCGGATTGCCGGGAATTGCTGATCCGGGCAGCCATCTTGCACAGCTTGCGATTGAAGCGGGAATACGAGTATCACCTCTGCCAGGAGCCAATGCAGCACTGTCAGCATTGATTTGCTCAGGCCTTGATACGACAATTTTTACGTTTGTTGGTTTTTTACCAAAGACGGGGAAAAAACGTAAGGAAGTACTCGAGCACCTGTCAAATCGAGAGGAGACACTTATTTTTTATGAGTCACCGCATCATTTGAAAGTAACGCTCAGGGAGCTATGTGATACGTTTGGCAGTGAACGCCGTGTTGTGATTGCACGTGAGCTCACGAAAAAGTTTGAGGAGTTTTTGCGTGGTACGCTTGTTGAGCTTAGTTCGTATTTTGCTGATAATCTGCCGCGTGGCGAATTTGTTATTATTCTTGAGGGCGGTTCAGAAGATCTGCAGGAAACTGAGGAAGAGTCCCTTGCTGCAGATTCACCGACTAAGCTGGTTGCTCGTCTTATTGAAAAAGGTATGGATAAAAAGGCGGCTATGCGTCAGACAGCACAGACACTTAGTATAAGTCGTCGTGAGGTCTATCAGGCGGTCCTGGCAGAAAAAGAATTGTAAAACGAATGAGAGCTTTGCTTTAGGCAGGCTCTTATTTTTCACCAAAAAAAGTGCGATTATTTAGAAAAATAAATAAAATAGCAGGATAAAAGGAAAGTAATGTCGAAATAACTTTAAATAATGAATAAATTATTTAGAAAGGTGGAAGATGTATGAAAAAATGGTCAATGCTTTTAGCAGGAATACTTACAATACTAATGTGTTCTACAGCCTTTGCCGCTGTTACAGAGGATATGGACAAAGCTGAGGTTACGGTAACGGGTTATAGTGCTTATGCGGACCATCTAAAACAAAGCACCGATGTTACAAAGGCAACAAATGCCGTGAATCAGTATATTGGAAAGAATATCAGTAGAGATGAAGCTATGCAGGATGCATATAAGCAGCTGGAAACATATATAAGAGCAATACAAGTTGCTCCGGATAAAACCGTAACGGATCGTATGGCGGAGGATCCTGTTGTCAACAAAGAAGTTATGGCGCTGATAAAGGATGCAGAAATTATCAGAGATCAAGCAGGACCAGATGGCTACAACTTTGATTTAAAAGCAAAAATTTACGGAATTAACGATTCTGTAGGCCGCGCCGTATTGCCGCATATCTACAATACAGCTGTACTGCCGACACCGACACAAGAGATTTCTGTTGATAAATCCTATACTGGCCTTGTTGTTGATTGTACAGGCCTTGGGCTTAAGCGTATTATGATGCCTTCTATTAAGGATACGACAGGACGGGCGATTTATTTCTATCAGGCAATGCAGTGGGATAAGGTTGTTCGCTATGGCATGGCAGCTTATACGATAAATGGAGTAATGCCAGAACGTGTTGGGGCAACACCGCTTGTAATAAAAGCGACAGGTCTTACAGATGGGGATACTACAGTAGTTGTAAGCAATACAGATGCTGATCTCATTCTTGCAGCCAATCTGGACGCAAATTTTTTCTTCCAGTGTGCAGTTGCGTTTGAGTATTAAAATAGTAAAGGCACATTTTATTTTTGTATAGTACAAAAAAAACACTTGAAACCAAACACAGTTTGTGTTCTGGTGACAGGTGTTTTTTTACTTATTTTTCTTTATGGAGCTCGTTGAGACAGCTTTGACAAATATTTCGACCTTTAAAGTTTATGATGTTATCTGTGTTTCCACAAAAGGTACATGCGCAGGATGGTTCATACTTGCGTAGGATAATACGATCTTCATCGGTATAGATTTCCAAAGCATCCTTTTCAGCAATGTTAAGTGTGCGGCGGAGCTCAATAGGAATAACAACGCGGCCCAGCTCATCAACTTTACGGACAATACCAGTTGATTTCATGTTCCAATCCCTCCTAAAAAACAGTAGACGAAAAATTCAAAGTTTTCTTAGTTAAATAATACCATATTTTGCAAATGCTTTCAATAAAAATGTAAGATTTGTAAAAATAAAATAGGATAAAAGTGTAAGGACGGCGAAATTTGTTCTGCTCTTTGCATTATTAAGATTTTGTTCTATAATAAAAGATAACACAAAATGGAGAAGTGTAATTCTGCAACAATTGAGGGAGGATTTATTTCCGTGAACAAAAAACCATTCTACATAACAACACCAATATACTACCCCAGTGCTAAGCTGCATATCGGTCATGCATATTGTACAACGATTGCTGATTCGATTGCTCGCTTCAAACGTCTTGCCGGCTATGATGTGCTCTTTCTGACGGGCAGTGATGAACATGGGCAAAAAATCCAGCGCAAGGCTGAAGAAGAAGGTATTACACCGCTGCAATACGTTGATCGTATTGTAGCGGGATTCCAGAATCTGTGGAAGCGGCTTAATATATCAAACGATGATTTCATTCGTACGACAGAACCGCGTCATCAGAAAGTAGTACAGGAAATTTTCAATAAAATTTATGCGAAAGGCGATATTTATAAAGGTGCATATAAGGGTCTTTACTGTACACCTTGTGAAACCTTCTGGCTTGACCGTCAGCTCGTCGATGGCAAATGTCCGGACTGTGGACGCCCGGTCGAAGAAGTGGCCGAAGAAGCATACTTTTTTCGCATATCGAAGTACTCGGATCGTCTTTTACAATATATTGAAGAAAATCCGGATTTTATTCAGCCTGTATCACGCCGCAATGAAATGATTAATTTTATCAAGCAGGGGCTTGATGATCTTTGTATTTCCCGTACTTCATTTGACTGGGGAATTCCTGTACCGATTGATAAAAAACATGTTATTTATGTGTGGTTCGATGCATTGTCAAACTATCTTACAGCAGCAGGATATCTGTCCAATGAAGAAATGTTTAAAAAATACTGGCCGGCAGATCTTCATCTTGTTGGCAAAGAAATCGTGCGTTTTCATACAATTATCTGGCCAATCATTCTTATGGCACTTGATTTGCCCCTGCCCAAAAAAGTTTATGGTCATGGCTGGCTTATTGTTGAAGGCGATAAGATGTCCAAGTCTAAGGGAAATGTTGTTGATCCAATTGGTCTTATTGATGAATTCGGACCGGATGCGATCCGCTATTTTCTTCTGCGTGAAATTAATCTTGGACAGGATGGCAACTTTTCGCGCGAGGCACTTATTCAACGAATTAATGCAGATCTTGCGAATGATCTTGGCAACCTTCTGCATCGTACACTTAACATGATTGGTAAGTTTCAGAATGGTAGTGTCGAAGCCGTTCTGGGTGCAAGTGATATTGATAATGCACTTATTGAAGATGCACGGAAGACGGTAAAAGAATTTGAAGAATTTATGGAACGAATGGAACTTAGTCCGGCCATTAAGAGAGTTTGGGGATTTATCAGCCGGACCAATAAATATATTGATGAAACGAGCCCCTGGGCGCTGGCAAAGGACCCGGCAAAGAAGCAGGAACTTGCCAATGTTATGTACAATCTTGTTGAAAGCCTGAGGGTAATCAGCGTGCTTATTTCGCCGTTTATGCCAGTAACGGCACGCAAGATATGGAAGCAGCTAAATTTGTCACAGAGCTTTGAGGATGTTCAGCTTACGGATATTGAGGAATGGGGAGGGACGCCGGTGAACCTGCATGTTGGGATACCGGAACAGCTTTTTCCACGTATTGAAATAGAAGAAAATGCAGAAGAAAAACTGGTTAAAGCAGAAAAAACAGAAGAAAAAGTCAATGAAAAAGCACTACAGCTGATGGATCATGAAATTACAATTGATGATTTCGCGAAATTGGATTTGCGCGTTGTCAAGGTACTTCAGGCGGAATATATACCGAAGGCAGATAAACTACTGAAGCTTACCGTCGATCTCGGTACGGAACAGCGCGAGATTGTCTCCGGTATCGCAAAACATTATACGCCGGAAACACTTGTTGGCAGGACAGTGGTCATGGTAGTTAACCTCAAGGCAGCAAAAATCCGTGGTGTGGTATCACATGGCATGGTACTTGCAGCATCAAAGGATGATCTGCTCAAGGTTGTTGAAGTAGATATGCCGATTGGCAGTAAGGTGAAATGATGCTTGTAGATACACATGCACATATTGATGCAGAGCAGTTTGACGCAGATCGGGCGGCTATGATCCAGCGGGCCATTACGCAGGGGGTTACGCGCATCGTTAATATGGGAGACGATATTGAGTCTTCAGCGCGTTCGGTAAAACTGGCTGAGGATTATAGAGAAATCTATGCGGGGGTTGGTATTCATCCGGAGAAAGCCGATAAGATGCTAAAATCACATGATGATTTGCTGGCAGCCTGGACACAGCTTCCCAAAGTGGTAGCCATTGGTGAGATCGGGCTTGATTATTACTATGAAAAAGATGCGGAAAAGCGTGAGCTGCAAAAGCGTGTTTTTATTCGCCAGCTCGATATTGCCCGGCAGATGCATATGCCGGTCTGCGTCCACAATCGTGATGCACATGGTGATACACTGGATATATTGAAACGTGAAGGCAAAGGTATTCTTGGTGTTGTTCATTGCTTTTCCGGCAGCTGGGAGATGGCAAAAAAGCTTTTGCGTTGTGGCTGGTACATTGGTATTGATGGGCCGATTACTTTTAAAAATGCGGCAAAATTGCCCGAGATTATTCGGCAGGTACCGCTTGACAGGCTGCTTGTTGAGACGGATAGTCCATACCTCGCACCTGTGCCAAAACGGGGAAAAAGGAATGAACCTGCCTTTGTTTATTATGTAGCAAAAAAGGCAGCTGAGTTGCGTGGTGAAGACTTCGAAACGTTTGCTGCAGTGACGACGACAAATGCCCGTCATTTATACGGAATTGTATAAAAATGTAAAAGTGGTGGTTGACTACAAAAATAGTAGTAAACCACCACTTTTTTCATGTGATTTTCAGTAAAAAGATGTATAAAAGTGGGAGGATATGGATAAAAATTTGACAGGCTTGGAAAAACCGTGGTATAATTCACAAGTTCTTCGGAAGGGGGAATTAAATGAGTTTAAAAAAAATAGAATTGAATGGGAAAACAAGAAAACAAGGTATATTTTGTATTGCATTGCTGTTTATATTGGTAATGGTGACGGGGTTCGTCAATGTAAAAAATGTCCAAGTCGTAGCAGATGGACAGACGGTTCGAGTTAATACGTTGTATAGCAGTGCGGATAAAGTGTTGGATCAGGCTGGTGTCTCTTTACAGGACAAGGATGAATATCGTTTATCGACAGGTCAGGTGAAAAATAATACCGTAATTACCGTTTATCGTGCAGTACCTGTTACTGTGGAGTATCAAGGAAAGAAACAGGAAATCGTTACCGGCAAGCCAACAGTGGGAGAATTGCTCAGTGAACTGGGCTATAATGGGGACACATATGAATCGGTCCCAGGTGTAACTTCGAAAATTCGGGAAAATCTCAACATAAAAATTCAAAGTGTTTCAGAAAAAATAAATGAACGCGAAGAACAAGATCCATATCAGGTTGTATATCAGCAATCACCAGAAATGGAAAAGGGCCAGCAGCAGGTTGTCCAGTCTGGTCAAAATGGTGTAAAGAAGCTGAAGGTAAAAGAATATTATCGTGATGGTGTGAAGGATGCAGAAGATGTAGTGGAATCTACAGTTACGGTTCCTTCACAACCGGAAATCATTCGGGTGGGTTCGCGTGATACCATATCGACATCACGTGGTGCAATGCGCTTTAAGCAGGCGGTTTACATGGAAGCTAGTGCATACCTGCCATCAGATGGCGGTGGCAGTGGTGTTACGGCAAGCGGCATGATGGCACAGCAGGGTATCGTTGCTGTTGATCCAAATGTCATTCCGCTTGGTACACGGCTGTTTATTCCGGGCTATGGGCTTGCAATTGCAGCAGATACGGGAGGCGCGATTCAGGGTAATACAATTGACCTTTGTATGGAAGATTATAGTGCAGCGATGGATTTTGGCCGTCGTACTGTAAAAGTATATGTTCTTGACTAGAAGGTGCCCTTTGGGGCATCTTCTTTTTAGGTAGTAAAGAAAATAAATAAAAGATGGTTTTATAGAGTTGGATAATAAGGGAAGAATAGTCTGTTTATATAGGACGCAAGGATAGATTATTATTATAGATGTTGTAAAAGTTAGTTTTTACGGTATAATAAATGGCATAGATTATTTTTACAGATAAGCAGATGGTTCAGATGACAGGGAAATTTATCATTATCAATCAGGCAGCTACAGAAATAATGATCATGCATGGAGGAAAAAATGGGGCAGAGTGATGCTATAGTTTTAACAACTAAGCTGGTGGATGATTTTTACAATTTTGGTAATATGAAGAATATTTTATCATTACTGGATTGCAGTGTAGTAGGGTTTGGATCACAGTCTATGGAATATGCCGTAGGAACTGCAGCCGTTACAACACTATTAAGAGAAGAACAAAAAAGGATTATACCTTGTAAAATAGCAAAAAGTCACTATCGGGAGGGAACTTCAAACAAAGAGGTTTGTACGGTAATGGCAAATGTGATGCTGCGTACAATGAGTACATCAGCGCTTTTGCTGCATTGCTTGTTGATCATGTACCGACAAACGGAAGATGGGCTGAAGATTGTTGGTATTCATATCACCAGGGATATTCATCATGAATCGACGTATCGTATGATTAGCTCGGGAATGATGAACAAAGGTATGGAACATAGGCTGGAGTCAAAGATTATGGATGTTGTGACATCCTATGTGGATTGTGCATATGTGATTTATCAGTTGAATGCGCAGCGGACGATGCAATTCTTTAGCGATGAGTTTTGGCGCATGATGGGATATGATTCTGAGACAGAATTTCTTCTGGCAAGCAGTAACAAGCTTTTGGGTGTTGTCTATGAGCCAGACAGGAAGAAGATACAAAATGAGCTTACGCGTCAGTTACTGAGAAAAAGTGTTTATCAAATGGAATATCGTATGATGAAAAAAGATGGCAGTCTCATATGGATTATGGAATGCGGCCGCCGTATTTCAGCTGATGACGGCAGATATACATTTAATAGCATTATTACGGATATCACACCACTTAAGAAAACAAGAGAAAATCTCATCTATCGTGTTTCTTATGACGATTTGACGGGAATTTATAATAAGGCCGCGTTTTACCAGAAGGCACAAGAACTCATTCAGGCGCATCCACAGGAAACTTTTGAAATTCTTCGGGTTGATGTAGAACGATTCAAGGTGATTAATGATCTTTTTGGTGAAGAAATGGGAGATCGTTTGCTCAAATATATTGCCAATTTATTTGAGCAGATTCAAATACCGTGTTGTGTCTATGGCAGAGTACATTCTGATAATTTCGTACTTTGTTTTCCTATAGGAAATAATAATCGCCAGACACTTATTTCGGAGATGCAGGCAAAAATAGCCCGGTTTTCATTGGATTATAAAATTATTTTGTGTTTTGGTGTTTATCGTGTTATGGAGAAAAATCTGCCGATGAGTGTTATGTGCGACAGAGCAAATCTGGCACTGAACAAAGCCAAGGGAAATTATCTCATGGTCTGCGGAGAGTATGATGAAAAGATGCGGCAGTCAATTGTACTGGAGCAGGCAATTATCAACGAGATGAATGATGCATTGCTAAATGAAGAGTTTGTGCTCTATCTGCAGCCGAAATATGATCTTATAACGGAAAAAATTGTTGGCTCAGAAGCTCTTGTTCGTTGGAATCATCCGGGACGAGGGCTTGTATCGCCAGCCGAATTCATTCCGATATTTGAGCGTAATGGTTTTATTTTGAAGCTTGATCAGTACGTTTGGGAGTCGACTTGTAAGCTGATTCGTAAATGGCTTGATGCGGGAGTTAGACCATTGCCAATATCTGTAAATGTATCGAGGATTGACCTCTATAGTGCAAATCTTTGTGGGATCTTGAAAAATCTTATTAAGAAATATGATATTCCATCGTCACTTTTGGAGCTGGAACTTACAGAAAGTGCCTATACAGAAAATCCACACCAGATTATTAAGATTACCAAGCAGCTGCAGGAAGCGGGATTTGTGATTCTCATGGATGACTTTGGTAGTGGATATTCGTCACTTAATATGCTTAAGGATGTGTCGGTTGATATATTGAAAATAGATCTTCATTTTCTTGACAGTAGTGATAAATCAGGGCGTGGCGGCAATATACTGAACTCTATCGTGCGTATGGCGAAATGGCTTAAGATGCCTGTAATCGCTGAAGGCGTAGAAACACAGCAACAGGTGGAATTTTTGCGGACGATTGGTTGTACACGTGTGCAGGGTTATTATTATTCGCGGCCGATTCCGGTGGATGCGTATGAGCTTTTATCGGGAAAAGCAGATGATCCGGAGATAAAGCAGAGATGGCTGGATGCATCGGATACGGAAGATATATGGAATCCGAATGCGCAGTTTAATCTCTTGTTCAACAGCATTAATGGGGGCATTGGCCTATATGAGCTTAGCAGCAGCGGCCTGGAAGCTTTACGGGTCAATGATGGTTATCTTGACATGTTTGGCTATGATAAGGAATCGTTCTATGCAAGAGGACGACAGGTTATGGACTACATCCATGAAGAAGATCGGGTGGCGTTCATGGATATGCTTCAATGTTCGCTGACGCACGAGCCGACTGCAGCGCCGGCACAATGCCACATACGGCGCTGGCGTGATAATGGCAAAATGATGTGGCTGCATGTACGCGCAAGCGCGATTGTTACAGAAAAGGATCGTCAGCTTTTTTATTTGGCGATGGAGGATATTACAGCGCTGCAAAATAAGACAATGGAACTGGAAACACTTTTTGACAATATACCAGCAGGTTTTGGCGTCTATGAGTTACGTGGTGATACTTTGTGGGCGCACTTTTTGAGCAAGGGTCTTTATGACTTAAATGACATGACAAAAGAAGAGTTCATGCAGACAACAGGCGGCGATCTTGGACAATTACTTGATGAAGAAACAATGCGATTTCTTATCCGTGAGGTTAAATGTTCCTATATAGAAAAAAAGACGAAGCAGATTCAATATTCGTATAGGACACGAAAGGGAGAAAACTGTCAGGCACTGGCAGCTTTTAATACAATAAAAGGAAAAGACGATTGCCTGCGTTGTTATGTTTTTTTGCGTAAGATTGGCGACAGTGCCGCTGATAAAGAAGATATAAAGAAATAAAGCAGATTCGTAGTTTAAGATGGATCTATGTCAAAAACAATATAAAAAGAGTGTTAAGCAGCTAACAGCTGATTTCTGTATTGAACAGGAGTCAGCTGTTTTAAATTTCACTGACAATGGTACGTATTATATAATTATCATCAAGCATTGTTTACAATTTTTCAAATAATGTGTAATATTTATAATCGGTTTTAATTGTCATTAAAGTATAGAAATTCAGAGCTTTGCCATTGTGCTGGTCTAGGATATACTATATGCTGTCCTAAAAGTCATATAAAAAAATTAATTGCAGAAATTTGTGCATAAAAAAAGTCAGATGAGAATCCCTCATCTGACTTGAAATATAAAAATAAAAATTGACATGGCATTTTCGTTTTAGTAAATGATAGAGAATACGAAGGTGGTTTTTTTCAAATCTTATTTTAAACTTATCTAATAGAACTCAGATACTGCAGATATTCTTCTTTTGTCATGCAGGACTGATAGCTGTGAAGCACATTTTCAGCGCCGACAGCTCCATCAGCCAGTAAATCGATTATAGTATCTGTCATAGTTGCTGCCGAAAGAAAATAGGCCATTTCGGTGTCTGTAACCTTAAAATCTACAGAGTGGACAATTCCTGTTGTACCGCCGCCAAACCATGGATGGATGACTGGCATAATATGCGAAAGATCTCCCATGTCTGTGCTGCCAGCCTGATGTCCGAGATGAATGATAGCGTTTTCTCCCAGTCGGTTTTTAACATTGGCTTCGTAAACAGCATTAAGTTTTTGGTTGTTGATCATAGGAAGCTGCCCGGGTAAATCCTGTATTTCAGCTTCAGCACCAACAGCCATTGCCGCATATTTGATTGCTTTATTAATTTTCTTATTGGTTTCAAGCATTGCCTGTACGGTTTTAGCACGTACATAGCTTTCCATATGGATGCTGGATGGAACTACATTAACAGAGTCACCGCCTTTGGTGATAATGGGATGAAAACGTACGCAATCCTCTTCACGGAAGGTTTCACGCAATGCATTGACAGCATTGATTGCAAGCATAGCTGCATTAAGTGCATTGACACCATCGTGCGGTGCAGCAGCGGCATGGGCGGCTTTTCCCTTGAAATGTATGAGCTTCCCGATGAAACCGTTACTGGTGCCACCGGTATCAATAACACGCTTGCCATCACCGGACATAGAAGCATGCATCATCATAGACATGTCGATATCGTCAAATGCTCCTATGCGAATGAGCTCTTCTTTACCACAGAGATAGTGCAGTTTTCCTTGGTCACGCATCTGATTCCGGTAAGAGATTTCCACATATTCTTCAGCAGGAACTGCGAATGGAATAACATCGCCGTCCAGCTTACTTAGAATGCCGGATTCTTTTAGTCCAATAGTACAGGCTGCCATAATGGCAAGCTGGACATTGTGCCCACAAGCATGAGCTGCGCCAGTCTCTTTAGAAGCTAATGGATGATTTGGGCAAGGAACAGCGTCAAGCTCTCCAAGTACAGCTATGCGGCATTTCGAACTTTTTCCATGCAGCATTCCTTTGACACCTGTAATGGCAAGTCTGCTTGTGTAGGGAATATTATGCTTCGCAAAGAGATTTGCTACTTTTTTTGCAGTTTTTTCCTCTTTGAAGCCAAGCTCCGGCTCTGCCGCAATCGCATCTGCCAGAGCGCAGATTTCGTCATGATTTGCCAACATAGAATCGTACACTTTTTGTTTTAGTTCTGTATACAATATACTCAAACTCCTTTTAAACCAATAGATTTTATGTATATGGACAACATCTACATGATTTTATTTGACATGGACATTGTTCCTCTTTATAATAACAAGTATTACATGCTTTTGCCACTATCTTGGATAATTTTATTTTAATGATAACCCATTTGGGTGATTTTGCTATCAAAATTACGGCAAAGTAAAGAGAGG
>JBAYAD010000019.1:0-20875 GCA_041669965.1 Selenomonadaceae bacterium | reverse complement strand
TGGGAAATAGTAGCTATACATACTTTTGTTCAGCGAGTTGGTGGCCGGGTGACCGGAGGTGAGATGACCAGCCAGAAGCGTATAGTGAATGGTCCCAAGAGAGGCCACTGAAAGCATAGGTATGTGAGTAGGCTGGAACGGTTGCCACCGTTATAGGGCTAGAGTATCGGATGCAGTTATGTATTCTCGTACTTGAAAAGAGAAGTTGTTGTTTTATTAGGGTGGTTTACGAATCCATTTCGTCCCTTCACAGGGAGAGATGGATTCTTTTTATATAAAACAAAAACTTGAATCAGGGTGGTACAGCGAAAACCATTTCGCCCCTTACAATGTTTAAGATATTGTAGGGGGCGGAATGGTTTATTTTTTTGTTGATTTAATTTTAAATTTAAATAAAAATGGAGGAATTATCATGTTAAAAGTATATTTAAATCAGGTTATTGAGGGGAAAAATCTTTCAAAAGATCAAGCAGCTGCCGCAATGAATGTCATTATGAAGGGTGAAGCAAGTGAAGCACAGATTGGTTCGTTTTTGACAGCACTGAAGATCAAAGGTGAGATCAGTGAAGAAATTGCTGGTTTTGCGCAGACACTTATCGAGCATGCGGATACCGTAAAGCATGATAAGCCGGTTATCTGTAATTGTGGCACGGGTGGTGATACAAAGAATACCTTCAACATATCGACGGCAGTTGCCTTTGTCCTTGCTGGTGCCGGGGTAGCCGTAGCAAAACATGGCAATCGCAGTGTATCAAGTGCCTGTGGCAGTGCGGATGTACTTGCGGCACTTGGTGTAAATGTTGATTTGCCAGCAAGCCGGGTTAGTCAGGAAATCAATGAAATCGGCATTGGTTTTTTGTTTGCTCCGGCGCTCAATAAGGCAATGCGGTTTGTGGCAAAACCGCGTAAGGAACTTGGTTTTCGCACGGTGTTCAATTTGCTTGGACCTATCATTAATCCAGCAAATCTTGACTATCAGCTTGTTGGTGTTTATGATGGCAGTCTTACGGAAAAAATTGCAGACGTACTGAAGTCTGTTGGTGTAAAACAGGCTATGGTTATTCATAGTGAAGATGGCATGGATGAAATATCAACGCATGCAAAAACGAAGGTCAGTGAGCTTCGCAATGGTGTGGTGACTAATTACGAAATTGATCCCCTGAAATATGGTTTCAAGAATGGCACGGTAGAGGATTATAAGGGGGGACAGCCAAAAGAAAATGCAGAAATCATGCTTGATATTTTAAAAGGAAGCAAAAGTGCAAAGCGTGATATCGTACTTCTCAATGCTGCAGCTGGGTTCTATATTGCAGGAAGAATTGATTCCATTGAAGCGGGTATTGAACTGGCAAAGCAGACCATAGACTCTGGTGCGGCTTTAAAAAAACTTAATGCTCTTGTCGAAGTAAGCAATGGAAGGGTTGCATAAAATATGATCGTCAAAATTTGTGGGATTCGTTCACTGGAAATGGCAAAGGCGGCAGAAACTGCCGGAGCCGATTTTATCGGCTTTGTTTTTGCTAAAAGCCGTCGTTCCATAAAGCTGGAATTGGCAGAAAAGATTAGCAAGGCGGTACCAGACGTAAAAAAAGTCGGTGTGTTTGTTAATGCAACAATTGATAAAGTAAAGCAGACGGTAGAGGTTTGTCAGCTGGATTATGTACAGCTGCATGGAAGTGAACCGGAAGAGTATTGTTGTACAGTTGGCTGTCCGGTTATCAAGGCATTTCGCTTTGGTGATGATTTTTCTGTAGAACAGGCCAATGCATATCCGTCAGAAATGATTCTGGTAGACAGTGGCAGTCAATTACAGCCAGGTGGTACAGGTAAAAAATTTGCATGGCAGGAAGCAGTGACTGGGCTGGCTTTGCTAAATAAACCGCTCATAATCGCCGGTGGTCTTGCTGTGGGAAATGTAAGAGAAGCAATGGAGTTGTTCAGACCGTATGGTATTGATGTATCAGGGGGGGTTGAGACAGATGGCGTCAAGTCAGCAACAAAAATTTATAATTTTATTCAGGTGGTACGGAAAAACGAATGGAGGATAAGCTGATGAAAAATATATTGACAGAGATTGTTGAAAAGAAAAAAGAAATTGTAGCGCAGGACAAGCGCATGCAGTCACTCTATGATGTAAAACAACAGCTTAAGCCAGGAGAATTTCGCATGTCGCATAAGATCAAAAAAAATAACTGGAGTCTTATTGCCGAGTGTAAACTGCAGTCACCAGCAAAGGGGCGTATCTGTACAAAGTACTCAATTGTTGAACTTGCTAAGGTCTATGAGCAGAATGGTGCAAGTATCTTGTCAGTGCATACAGACCCGCATTTTCTTGGAAAAAATGAAGATATACAGAGGGTTCGGGCAGTTACAGACCTGCCTGTTTTGCGAAAGGATTTTATTATCGATGAATATCAGATCTATCAGGCACGTCAGCTTGGAGCTGATGCAATTCTGCTTATTGCACGAATCCTGTCGCCTGCACAGCTTAAGGAATATGTATATACAGCCTGGAACCTTGGTCTTGATGTACTTGTCGAAGTACATGATGAAGCCGACATAAAATCGGCGGAGAACACACCCGCAGAATTTATTGGTGTAAACAATCGCAATTTAAGCACATTTAAGACGGATATACAAAATACAATTGATTTGATTTCGTATTGCGATCGAGAACGTACGCTTATCAGCGAAAGCGGTATTCATGATGGAACAGACGTTGAAAGACTGCAGCAGGCTGGAATCAGCGGAATTCTTGTCGGAGAAAGCCTTGTCAGGGCAGATGATATTGGCAGAAAGACAAGGGAGCTTTCCCTGCAGGCTACCCTACAGAAAGTAACGGCATGATAAAGTCTAAAACATAGATAAAACTGATTATGAAATTAGTGGAGGAATCGATTATGGGAGAAAATAAAGTTGGACGATTTGGCAAGTATGGCGGACAGTATGTACCGGAAATTGTAATGCCGGTGCTTATGCAGCTGCAGGAAGCTTATACTAAATATAAAAATGATGATTCATTCAAGGCTGAAGTAAAAAAGTATCTTGACGAATATGCTGGTCGGCCAACCATGCTTTACTATGCAGAAAAACTTACCCAGCATTATGGTAAGGCAAAAATTTATTTAAAGCGTGAAGATCTTTTGCATACAGGTGCCCATAAAATAAACAATGCGCTTGGGCAGGCAATATTAGCAAGAAGAATGGGTAAGAAGCGCATTGTTGCGGAAACAGGCGCGGGTCAGCACGGTGTAGCCTGTGCAACAGTTGCGACACTTTTTGGGATGGAATGTCATGTTTTTATGGGCGAAATGGACATGAAGCGTCAGAAACTCAACGTGTTTCGTATGCGGCTTCTTGGTGCAACAGTTATTCCGGTAACAAGTGGAACGGGAACGCTTAAGGATGCAACAAGCGAAGCGATACGTTATTGGGCTTCAAACATTAATGATACACACTATATTATTGGCTCGGTTGTCGGACCACATCCATATCCTACAATTGTACGTGATTTTCAATCTGTCATTGGGGCTGAAATCAAAGAACAGATCAAAAAAACGGCTGGCGGCAAGGTCGACTATCTACTTGCCTGCGTTGGTGGTGGCAGCAATGCAATGGGGACGTTCTATGATTTTTCTAATGATAAAGATGTTAAAAAAATTGGTGTTGAAGCAGCTGGGCGTGGCAATGGTAATGGAGATCATGCCAAGACACTCTCACAAGGACGCCCAGGCGTTTTACATGGTGCGTACAGCTATCTTTTGCAGGATGATGATGGACAAGTCGTCGAAGCATATTCTATATCAGCTGGGCTTGATTACCCGGGAGTCGGCCCGGAACATTCTTATTTTAAGGACGCCGGTATTGTACAGTATGTATCTGTAAATGATAAAGAAGCCCTTGATGCATTCCAACGGTTATCCCGTATTGAAGGTATTATTCCGGCAGTGGAAAGCTCACATGCACTGGCGTATCTTGAAAAGCTTATGCCGACAACAGTGAAAGCACAAACGGTTGTCGTTTGTCTTTCGGGCCGTGGTGATAAAGATGTGCAGATGGTAGCAGAAACATTAGGGGAGGAAATCTAATATGACACGTTTAAGCAAACGAATGAATGAATTAAAAAAATCGGGTAAAAAAGGACTTTTCATTTATATTACAGCTGGAGCACCAGATTTGGATACGACCGTAGAAACCGTCAGACAGGCGGAAAAGGCAGGGGCTGATGTTATCGAACTGGGTATACCGTTTTCCGATCCGATGGCCGATGGCCCGGTAATCCAAAAAGCAGCTGTAGCCGCGATACGAAATGGCATAACACTAAAAAAAATACTGGGAATGGTAAAGGAAATCCGAACGTTTTCGCAGATACCGCTTGTTGGCATGGGTTATATTAATAACATACTGAACTATGGTGTTGAAAAGTTTATTGAAGATTTTAAAACAGCAGGTATGGATGGTGTTATTATTCCGGATTTACCACATGAAGAATCGGCTTTTATGAGAAGGGTCTGCATAAAGAAAGAGTTCAATCTTATCGAGTTTGTTACACCCAATACTGTAGCAAAGCGTGTCGAAGAAACTTGCAAAAGCGCAAATGGCTTTATTTATTGTGTATCAGTCAACGGTGTAACAGGTGTGCAGAAAATCGACTACGGACCAATCAATAATGTCGCAAAGATGGTCCGCCGGCATAGCACTATACCGCTTGCCGTTGGTTTTGGCATCGGCTCAGCGGAAGCTGCACTTGAGGCAAGTGAAGAGGCAGATGCCGTAATTGTTGGCAGTGCTGTAGTCAAGCGAATAATGGAAAATGATAAAGCAGGGGCAATGCAGCTTATTCACGATATTCGTACTGCTCTGGATGAAAGGGTGAAATAAATGAAGACAGTACCAGAAAAAGAGAGATTTATAAGTTTAGCCCAAAAAGCAAATGTTGTACCCGTTACCATAGAACTATTTACGGATATGGATACGCCTGTTTCCATTTATTACAAGCTTGTCGGCGAGGAACCGGGCTTTATTTTGGAATCTGTCGATACAAGTCGTCAATTCGGACGCTTTTCCTTTATTGGGGCTGAACCGTTTGCTGAAGTTCGTGTGTTCAAGAACAGAACGCTTATCAAAGAAAATGGGCAGGAACTTGTTGTTAAGGGAACGCCGACAGAAGCACTGAAAAATTATCTTGGTAAATATCAGGCTGCTGTTGAGGACCCGCTCATTCCACTTTTGGGTGGTGGTGCTGTTGGCTATTTTAATTATGAAGTTGCAGCGACATTCGACCGTATACGCGGACTTTTTATAGAAGACGATGAGCTTTTGGGGCAGTTTATGATTTGTCGTATCCTTGTAGTTGTCGATCATTTAAAGAACAAAATGCAGCTTACCTATCTTGCTGGTGTTTTATCGGAAGATGACGCAGCAAAGGTTTATGAGGATGCAATTAAGAAAATAGTTGCGGTCAGAAAAAAATTAAAAAATGTACACATTGAAGCAGTAAAGAAAACATATCCAGCTAGAAAACTTAATTTTTTGAAAAAATATGGTGAACCACCAAAAACTTTTCTTGAAAAAATCCGCATAGCGAAAGAACATATTGCAGCGGGTGATATTTTTCAGATTGTGCCATCCCAACAGTTTAGTGAAACACTCACGCATCCGCCATTTCTTTTTTATCGGCGGTTGCGTCAGGTGAATCCATCCCCCTATATGTTTTATATGAACTTTGGTAGGGTGAAGCTTGTTGGCGCTTCACCAGAAATGCTTGTAAAGCTCAGCGGGGATACTGTCTATACGTATCCGATCGCAGGTACTCGTAAGCGTGGTAACGATACAGCGGAGGATGAAATACTTGGTGTTGATTTGAAAGCAGATGAAAAAGAATGTGCAGAACATGCAATGCTTGTTGATCTTAGTCGAAATGATATCGGCCGTATCAGCAAACCGGGGACGGTACACCTCAAAAAATTCATGCAGATTGAAAAGTTTTCCCATGTCATGCATATGGTTTCTGAAGTTTGCGGTACAATCCAAAATGGTTATAAGCCGCTGGATGTGTTGAAGGCCTGTTTCCCGGCAGGAACTGTCAGTGGGGCGCCAAAGATACGCGCAATGGAAATTATTAATGAGCTTGAGGACAAAAAGCGCAATGCGTACTCTGGTGCAGCCGGTTATATTGATTTTAATGGCAATATGGATATGTGTATTACACTGCGGACGATGCGTATTGAAGGTACGATGGGTGTCATTCAATCGGGTGCCGGTATTGTTGCTGATTCAGTTGCTGAGAAGGAATATAAAGAGATTTTACAAAAGTCAAAGGCACTTTTTGAAGTTGTCGAAGAGGTGGAAAACAATGATTTTATTGCTTGATAACTACGATTCTTTTACTTATAATCTATATCAATATTTTGAAGAACTTGGTGTACATGTTGATGTTGTACGTAATGATTGTATAACCATCGAAGGGATTGAAGAACGTCAGTATGAGGCCATTGTTATTTCCCCCGGAGCCGGTACGCCAAAGGATGCTGGTATAAGCAAGGCAGCTGTACTTTATTTTGCTGGCAGATTACCAATTTTAGGTATTTGTCTCGGTCATCAGGTCATCGGTGAGGCTTTTGGTGGAACAATTATACGTACAACAGTGCCTATCCATGGGAAAGTCTCTAAGCTTCTGCATGATAGCAGGGGAAGTTACCGCAATCTTTTTAAAAATGCTGTCGTTGGGCGTTATCATTCACTTATAATTGATAAAGACAGTATACCGGATTGTCTTGAAGTATCTGCGCAGCTGGAAGATGGAACAATCATGGGAGTACGTCACAAAAAATATAATATCGAGGGCATGCAGTTCCATCCGGAGTCAATATTGACACCAGAAGGAAAAAACATACTGCAAAGCTGGTTGACAAAATGAAAACAGGAGTGTGTTGCTGCGACAGCGACATACTCCTGTTTTGTGTTATTAAATGGTTAAAATACAGTCAAAACAAATCACTGGCTTAGCCAGTGTATATTACTTGCAAACTTTATTACGCCCGCTGGATTTCGCACGATAAAGAGCCTTATCTGCGTTGCCAATAAGTTCCAATACGTCTTCTTCAGGGGAACATTGCATGGTTACAATGCCCAGGCTGACTGTAAGATACTTTGAGATTTTAGACCCTTTATTGCAGATATGAAGACTCTCAATAGCACTTCGCATTTTTTCAGCAAGGATTTCAGTATCCTTCTCATTCGTTTTTGGTAACATACAAATAAATTCCTCGCCACCATATCGGGCCATGAGATGTGATGGATGGGACACACTCTGAGCTAAAGATTTTGCAACCTGTTTTAGGCAATCGTCGCCAATAAGATGGCCATAATAGTCATTTAAACTCTTAAAAAAATCAATATCAATCATAATGAAAGATAATAGTTCTTTGTGTTTTGCTAATTTAGTGTATTCTAAAGACACGGTGTTGTCAAAGTATCGTCGATTTGCCAGATTGGTCAAACCATCAACATTGCTTAATATTTCAAGCTTTTTTATGGCCGCTTTTAACTGTTCTTCGAGTATTTTTCTCTCATGAATATCAGTCAACATAATAAAAGAACCCATATAATTGTTTTGGTCATCCAGCATTGCTTTTGCAGACAAAGTTACCCAATGATTAGAATCATCTTTTCTTCGTAAATATTGCTCATAGGTTGCATCTTTTCCTTGCATTCGTTCCTGTATTTTTCGTTCCAGATCTTCTAAATGTTCTTCAAAAAATAACCTTTTTAAAGATTGTCCTATCAATTCATTGATTTTATAACCAAGCATAAGTGCCAATTTGTTATTAACAAATATTATTTCCAAGTCGTATCCAATAATCAAAATTCCTTCATTGGCAGCTTCAACCATAAAACGATAACGTGCTTCGCTTTTTTGCAATTTTTCTTCGGCTGTTTTACGATCAGTAATATCAGACCCAAGAACAATAAAAGAACAAACTTTTCCCGTAGTGTCAAATTCAGGTACATAGTCTACTTTAAGCCAACGTTTTCCCATCTGCATATTAAAATAATACTCATACGCTATATTCTTCCCTTTTTTTACGGCTGAAATGTAATTAAGCGCATTTTGATAGTTCTTTTCTGAAAGTATTTCATTCATATGTTTACCGATGATTTGTTTTCTTGGAATATCATAAGCTTTGCTAAATACATTATTAACAAACTTATAGCGCAAGGTAGTAGCATCAATATAGGCAACATAAGCAGAAATGTTATCCAGGATAAAAGACGACTTTTCATTGAAAGATTTTTTTAATACGAAACGGGTTCGTTTCAATAGAATCACTCCTTTTGTGAAATCTCATAGGTTTACTGTTTTAGATTATTTATTTTAGAGGACCTATACGATCTCACTATATGGAATATCATCATTATCAGTAGATTTTGCTGCTGATTTATTCATAGGAGCATTAAGGAATGTATTTGCATATTTCTTACCATACAGTTGTTTAAACAACATACGCGATTCATTAAATACGTTTCAGGCTTTCCTTATTTCAAAATTATCCAGTCCATTTTTTTCGCTTAAAAATTTAAAAGCAGGTTCCAATAATACATTTAGTTCATCAAGGGTTAAATCGGTGGTTCTGTCAATTTTACATAAGAATTGTAAAACAGTTGCAGTGTTACAATTTTTGGAATTATATCTTTCGGCATTTACATAAATATAAAACTGTCTTCCGGAAGTTATAATCTCATTATCAAACAGAGATTTTCGTATTGCATTGGCGATTAAAGAAGGCTGTTTTTCGCCTCCTTCTTTTAACTTACAAGAAATATAGAATTCAATCATATTTAAATACCTTTGCTCTCTTTAGATTGTTGATTAGTCCCTTATAAAGCCAATGCATTTTATTTGGTATACAGACTTTATAAATGATTTCAGCATTGAATTACTAAATTACCTTAAATGATTTTCTAAAAATTCAATAACGCATGCCTTCTTAATATCTGATAAATATGCCATTAGTTTGACAGCATACATATTCGTTTCGTTTTCTTTGCTTGTGTTGGAAAAAAACTACGCATACCTTTTTCCAAGTTAGTTATTTCAGTATTAGTGCTGACTGTCTTTGAATCAACTCCCATTATTGTATGCAGCGTTTTTTTATTGGGCTTATAAAATTATTTGTAACAGTCTGCTTATTTATAAACAGTTTACTATATGTGTAACCAAAAGGGAACAATTTATAAAATATTAACTAAAAAATGTGTTGTTCCTGTTTTGCGTTATTACACCATTTTACAGTAACATATAAAACGTTATACAATCCTTATTAAGTATGATAAAATATAATATAGTGCAGTTTTCTGCAAATCAGAGATATAAAGTTGGAGTCGCTAAGAAGGCGGCTCATAATTTGTTTGGAGGATATATATTTTGTCAGTAGAAGAACTTAACAATGAGATTAAAAAACGCCGTACATTTGCGATTATTTCGCATCCGGATGCCGGTAAAACAACATTAACAGAAAAACTCCTGCTCTATGGTGGAGCAATCCATCTTGCAGGTTCGATAAAATCACGTAAGACACAGCGGCATGCCGTATCAGACTGGATGGAAATCGAAAAGCAGCGTGGTATCTCAGTAACGTCGAGTGTGCTGCAGTTTGACTACGATGGCTGTCGTATTAACATTCTTGATACACCAGGGCATCAGGATTTCAGTGAAGATACCTATCGTACGCTTATGGCAGTAGACAGTGCTGTAATGATCATTGATGTGGCAAAAGGTGTTGAAGCACAGACGAAAAAACTCTTCAAAGTTTGTAAGCAGCGTGGGATTCCAATCTTTACTTTTGTTAATAAGCTGGATCGTTATGGTAAGGCACCGCTTGACCTTATGGATGAATTGGAAACTGTTTTGGGAATTCGTTCATATCCAATGAACTGGCCAATCGGTACAGATGGTAACTACAATGGTGTTTATGATCGTCAGAAAAAGACAATCGAGTTATTTAGTGCGGATGCGACACATGGACAGAAGGAAAGAACTTCTGTGACGGGCTCGCTTGATGATGAAAAAATAAAAGAACTCATTGGCAAAGAAAGCCAGGAGACTCTTATGGAAGATATCGAGCTTCTTGATACAGCTGGTGAAGAATTTGATTTCGATAAGGTTGCAGCAGGTGAGCTTACACCGATGTTTTTTGGTTCAGCAATGACGAACTTCGGGGTACAGAATTTTCTTGAGGAATTTCTTCGTTTAGCACCGCCACCAGCACCGCGCAATTCGTCGGATGGCATTGTCCAGCCCAATAGTGAAGAATTTTCAGCATTTGTCTTTAAGATACAGGCGAATATGAATCCGGCGCATCGCGACCGCCTGGCCTTTATTCGTATTTGTTCAGGTAAGTTTGAGCGAGGTATGAGCGTGTATCATCACAAGACTGATAAGATGATTAAGCTTTCGCAGCCACAGCAGTTTCTCGCGCAGGATCGTCAGATCATTGATGAAGCATATCCGGGTGATATCGTCGGACTTTTTGATTCGGGAGTATTTGGTATTGGCGATACACTTTGTATGGCAGAGCACAAGTTTAATTTTGAGGATTTTCCGGTATTTCCACCCGAAAAATTTGCTCGTGTCCAAGCAAAAGATACGATGAAACGTAAGCAGTTTGTTAAGGGGATTATGCAGCTTACACAGGAAGGTGCGATACAGCTTTTTCGTCAGGCTGGTACGGGTATGGAATCTTATATTGTCGGTACAGTTGGCACTTTGCAGTTTGAGGTTCTTGAATATCGCCTGAAAAATGAATATGGTGTAGATATTATTATGCAGATGCAGCCATATGAAGTTGCGCGCTGGCTTGCCTTTAAGAATGGTAATGCTGTTACACTAGAAAAGCTTCATGGGGCGGATCGAGGCATGTTCGTCTATGATCGCAATGAAAACCCGGTGCTTCTTGTAAATAATGAATGGGCACTTGGTTGGATTATGGATAATAATCCGGAACTTGAAATGTTTCATGTACCGATTGATAAAAAAGAAGCATAATAGAAATGACAGGCTGCGCATTGCAGCCTGTCATTTCTTAAAGTATATCTTATGGATTTCGTCAACGATTTGTTCGAGATTGTTCGGTCGGAAACGGATATTGTAACCGATGAAAAGCGGTGATGTCGCAAAGCGCGGCAGGATTTTTACGCAAATACGATTGTCAACAAGGTAGAAAAAAAGATTGTAGCTTTTACAGTGTTTGTTGAAGTGGTGCATGAGATAGTCAACGGCAATCTGAATGTAGTCCGCAATCGTATCAATCTGGCTATTGTCACTGGCAACGACATTGAGTTCACCAAAACCGATTCTTGGGATTGTTGAAATGTTGAATTCAACGAAGTCTTTTTTATCAATAGGCAGGCCATAGAATTCCTGTGGATTATACATGAGCTGACTATCAAGAGTTTTGAAGCCGATGATTTGCATATGTGGATGACGTATCGTGCCACCTGAAAGAGGACCATGGTTCTTGAAAAATAAAACGGATTCATATAAACCAGAACTGATCATATCAAGCCAGTGACGGATGCCGAAACGGATGAGTGCATGCATATGTTCCTTACTGTAGTCCGGAATATCCTTATCACAGGAAGTGCTTTCGATGAGAACCGTCTGGTAGGCATCTTTCAGCACATTGTATTTGTTTTGCAGTAATAAGAGTTCACCATCGGTATCAATGATGTTTGTGAGCTGCTCACGGTGGCAGAATGGACAGTCTGCCGTTTGATTAATGATATTTTCCGGCTTTTTTTGGCCGAGTGTTATGTCAAATCCAATGAGATTAATTTCCATATGTACCACCTTTTAAAAATTGTACTGGAATACTTAGTAGAGAAATGATATAATTCATTAGCTGTCAATCTATAAGTATTTTATTGTTTATTGTATAGCTTTATTATATAGGTTTTTTGTAAAAAAGAAAGTGGAAGTTTTCTTTAAGGCGGGTGTTTTAGATTAGCAGGCAGGATAGTATAGAAAAAAAATCAGGTACAGGGGAGTCTTTCCTTAAAGGGACTTTTATTCTTACAATAGCCGGAATTGTTGTTAAGGTTATCGGGTCATTGAACTGGATTTTTGTCTCACGTGTACTTGGTGGTGAAGGTATAGGTTTATACCAAATGGCTTTTCCAATATATTTCTTTGCGTTAAGTGTTTCGACGGCAGGGGTACCGGTTGCAATATCAATTATTACGTCGGAACGTGTAGCATTGAAGGATATTTTTGGCGCAAAACGGATTTTTCGTATATCGATGGGGCTTATGTTTATTACGGGAATTGTGTTTAGTTTGCTTACGTACTTTGGAGCGCAGTGGCTTATTGATTTCCATTTTATTCGTGATGCCAGAGCGTATTATTCGGTCATTGCATTAGCACCAGCAATATTTTTCGTTACATTGCTGGCGAGTTCACGTGGTTATTTGCAGGGTTGGCAGCGTATGACACCGACAGCTGTTTCACAGATTGTTGAGCAGATTTTTCGCGTTATCACGATGGTTCTTTTTGCAAATCTTTTTTTACCATGGGGGATCGAGTATGCGGCTGCTGGTGCAAGCCTTGGTGCGTTTGCCGGAGCGATAGCAGGTCTTATTGTACTTGTCTATTTTCATTGGAAATTAGAGCGGGATATTATTCGTGAATATGGCGAGGAAATCAAAGCACAACCTGTCGTAAAAAAGGATTCTTGCTGGAAAATTATAAAACGTATTTTTATATTAGCATTGCCGGTATCAGCAGCAAGTATCATGCTGCCAATTGTTTCGAATCTTGATCTTATGATTGTACCGGCAAGATTAGAAGCTGCTGGATATTCAGTTAATGAAGCAACGGAGCTCTTTGGCTATCTTACGGGAATGGCTGTGCCACTGGTGAATCTTGCGACGATACTTACAGCATCTTTAGCAGTCAGCATCGTACCAGCAATTTCTAAGGCACGGGCATTAAACGATACAGCGCGTTCGTTTAACCAGACTGCTGCAGCGATGCGTATATCGAATTTTATCTGTTTTCCGGCATTTGTCATTGTGTTTGTTTTGGCTACGCCAATTTCTACACTTATTTATAATGCGCCGAATGCAGGACCAGCTGTATGGGTATCTTCATTTAGTATTGTATTATTGGGCCTTCATCAAGTGACGACAGGGGTATTACAAGGGCTGGGGCATACATCGATTCCTATGATTAATATGATTTTGGCAGCGATTGCGAAAGTTATATTAAACTGGGTACTCACAGCAATGCCATCGCTTGGTATTATGGGGGCTGCATGGGCGACGGTTGCGGATATTGGTATAGCGGCATTGATTAATATGTATTTTATTTATAAATATATTGGTTATAAAATGGAGTTATCACAGGTTTTGAAGACAATTGTTTCAGCAGTGATTATGGGATTGGCAATCAGTTTTTCGTATACCTATATTCTTCAGCAACTGTCAAGCAATGCGATAGCAACGTTTAGTGCAGTTGTGATTGGCTGTGTTGTTTATCTTGTAGTTCTTTTGCTTTTGGGTGGAATCAAGGAAGATGATATTGAACGCATACCTGTATTGGGGAAAGTCAGTATAAAATTTTTAAAAAAAACGGGTATATTTAAGGTGTAAACAGGAGGTTTACCGGATGATACGGAAATTTGTTTTTGTTTATAATCCAGTATCGGGAGATGCGACATTTAAATATAAGCTGGATGAGATGCTGGAAAAGTTTCAGACGCGTGACTGTATGCTTATTTTGTATCGTACACGTAAAGATAATACAGGTGTATTTGCTGAGTTTGTTCGCAGCGCGGATGCTGAAGGCGTTATTGTTGCCGGTGGTGATGGAACTTTGCATGAGATCATAAATATCATGATTAAAGAGAAAATTGATTTACCAGTTGGAATCATTGCAAGTGGGACGTCGAATGATTTTGCTTCATATCTTGGTATTGATCGTGATCTTGATGCATATATTGATCGTATTGTTGGTGGTGGAACCATGGTAGTTGATATTGGAAGGGTAGGAGAAGAATACTTTGTCAATGTCGCTAGTGCGGGGATGCTGACATCTGTTGCACATGAAGTTGATGCGCGCCTTAAAAATGCTTTAGGTAAGATGGCATATTATTTACGTGGTCTTGGTGAATTGCCGCGTTTTAGGGCATTAAATCTTGAAATACAGGCGGATGAGCAGCTTTTTCATGAAAGGGCATTTCTTTTTGTCATTGTTAATAGTGGTATTGTCGGAAGCCTCAAAAATATTGCTGTAAATGCGAAAGTAGACGATGGAAAACTGGATATGCTGCTCGTGAAGCAATGTAATATTCCAGAGCTTATGACATTGACGGCAGAAATTGTAGCGGGCAAAAGTGTAACAAAGACAAAAAACATTCTTTATATTCAGGCATCGCGTTTTACGATATCTTGTGACGAAGAGTTGGAAAGTGACCTTGATGGTGAACGTGGTCCTAAGTTACCACTTAATATTGAGACGGTACCAGCTTGCATGCATATATATTACTGAAGAAAACAGTAAAAAATAAAACATACCAAGGAAAATAAGATGGTTTTCCTTGGTATGTTTTATTTTTGTTGTTCTCAGCGGTGACCGAGAAAGTTTGTTACAAATTGTTGTGCTGTACGACCGCTTCGGCCGGAATGGGTAATTTCCCAGCGAAGGGCTTGAATGCGAAGCTCTTCATCGCCGAGACTGATGTTTTCTTTTTTTAGCAGGGCATCAATAATGGCGAGATACTCATTTTGACTTGGAGCAGTATAGTTTATGATAAGACCAAAACGATCTGATAAGGAAATTGTTTCATTTACACTGTCATTGCGATATAATTCTTCCTGTGTGTCTTCACGATCATTCCATGTTTCTTTGATGATATGTCGGCGATTCGATGTTGCGTAGATAAGAACGTTAACTGGTCTTGATTCTACGCCGCCCTCAATTGCTGATTTGAGGTATTTATATTCAACTTCAAATTCTTCAAAAGAAAGATCATCAAGGAAAATTATAAACTTTTTACTGGCGAATTGACGTAATAATTCCATGATTTTTGGAAGTTCAATAAGCTGAGTTTTCGTGATCTGCAAAAGACGCAGTCCTTGCGCATAATATTCGTTGGCAAGTGCTTTGACTGATGTTGATTTTCCTGTGCCGCGTGAGCCGACGAGCAAAACATTATTGGCGGGTTTGCCTGCAGCAAAGGCAGCTGTATTTGCTATAAGTTGTTCCTTTTGGTGTTCATAGCCGATAAGATCTGTAAGTTTGACACGCTCAAAATGACGGATGCCAATAAGGTGCTGCTTATCCCAGCGAAAAGCACGATAAGAAGCAATATCACCATAGCCGTAGCGGCGATAATAGCTGATAAAGGCATCTGCTATATCTTTACCAGCAGTCAGGTTATTGAGAGAAGTGTAAAGACTATTCATTGATTCGTTTGATACCGTCTTTGTTGGCTCGTAGTCGTCAATCAGGTTTGTAGATACCATTTTACTAGGTGGAGTATTCAGTGCGTATTGCAAGATGTCCATATCATGGATAAAAGCAGCGTAAAGGCTACTGCCAAGCTTGCCATTGGATTTTTCGGTGATATGTGCAACTATATTATCGCCGCGCGAAAGAAGATAAATAATATAAGCACGTAAAATGTTGCCGGACAGGTGAAGATGTTCGGCATGTGAAATAAGCTTTGCAGCAAACTCATATTGCAGAGATTTTTTTTGAGGACTTTCAATTGCCTCAAGGAGTTTTTTGATTGCCTCGTCAGTTAAAATACTGCGACAAATGAGAAGTTCTTGTAAATTAAGTATAGTCATAAAGCAAAAGTGTCCTCTCTAAAAACATTTATTTACTTACTATAGCGTAAAACAATGAAAATGTAAATAAAAAAAAGCTTTATAATAAATGCGGGGTAAGTAAAAAATAGAAACTGAAGTGAATACTTCGTTTATGACGAAAACAAGAAGCTGCTCTATATAATAGAGCAGCTTCCTGTTTTCTGCAAAGCAAGAAAGCCTGTCCTTTTGGACAGGCTTTTTATTGTGCATCTTGTAAAATTATTTAGCCATAGCATTGATTTTGCGAGCTAAACGAGATTTTTTACGGCCTGCAGCGTTTTTATGATAAACACGGCTAGCAGCAGCCTGATCGATTGTTTTGCAGGCAACGATAAGGAGGGCTTTCGCTTCGTCTACGTTTCCGGCTTCAACAGCGTCAATGACTTTGCGGGACGTTGTTCTGACAACAGACTTCGCGGCAAAGTTTCTAGCATGGCGTTTAGCGTCAGATTTTACACTAAGAATGGATGCTTTAATATTTGGCAAGATTTCACCCCCTTAACATTTTGTTACCTAAGTATTCTAGCATGGGGAGAATGAAAAAGCAAGACCCTATTTTGGCGCAAATGTATTTCTTGCTACAAGGCCAGCGGAAATGATATAATAAAAAATAGTACTCGTAAGTAGATTGCAGGAGGAAAACATGCAGACAAAAAATATTCGTAATTTCTCAATTATCGCTCATATCGATCATGGCAAATCGACGATTGCCGACCGACTTATAGAATATACAGGAACTTTATCCAAGCGTGAAATGGAAGCACAGGTTCTTGATACCATGGATCTTGAACGTGAACGCGGCATCACGATTAAAGCACAAACCGTACGTCTTGACTATATCGGTGAAGACGGCGAGATGTATGAGCTTAATCTTATCGATACACCGGGCCATGTCGATTTCACATATGAGGTGTCACGCAGTCTTGCGGCTTGTGAAGGTGCATTGCTTGTTGTTGATGCAGCACAGGGCATCGAGGCACAGACACTGGCCAACGTATATATGGCACTCGAACATGATTTGGAAATCATTCCGGTCATCAATAAAATCGATTTGCCAAATGCTGACCCGGAAAAAGTGAAGCAGGAAATTGAAGATGTCATCGGCCTTGATACATCAGATGCAGTATTTGCATCTGCGAAGGCTGGTATTGGTATTAAAGAAATTCTTGACAAGGTCGTGGAAAAAGTTCCAGCGCCGTCAGGTGATGAAAATAAGCCTTTGACAGCGCTTATTTTTGACTCGTACTTTGATCCGTATAAAGGTGTTATTGCACATATTCGTGTAATGGATGGTTGTATAAAAAAGGGCATGATGCTCAGAATGATGGCAACTGGCAAAAATTTTGAGGTAACTGATGTTGGCTGTTTCAAGCCGGCACCGGTCAATATGGAAAAACTTAGTGCCGGACAAGTTGGTTTTGTTGCAGGCAGTCTTAAAAATGTAAAAGATGTGCGTGTTGGTGATACGGTAACATCTATGGAAAATCCAGCAGCAAAGGCTTTGGAAGGTTATCGCGGCGTAAATCCCATGGTCTATTGCGGTCTTTATCCGGTCGATAGCGCTGACTATGATAATCTTAAGGATGCGCTAGAAAAGCTGCAGCTGAATGATGCAGCACTTGTGTTTGAGCCTGAAACTTCAATGGCTCTTGGCTTTGGTTATCGCTGTGGTTTTCTTGGGCTTCTTCATATGGATGTTGTACAGGAGCGTCTTGAGCGCGAGTACGATCTTAGACTCATTACAACAGCACCAAGTGTAATCTATCATGTACACAAGACGAATGGTGAGATACTTAAGATTGACAATCCATCGAAGCTGCCACCAGCCACGGAAGTTGAGTTTATCGAGGAACCATATGTTAAGGCAACGGTTATTGTGCCAAATGACTATGTTGGTGCAGTTATGGAAATATCGCAGGAAAAACGCGGTGAGTTCAAGAATATGGATTATCTTGATGTGAATCGTGTTATGATTACGTACCATATTCCTCTTAGTGAAATTATTTATGACTATTTTGATCGTTTGAAGTCAGCGACGCGCGGTTATGCTTCACTTGATTATGAGCTTGTCGACTATAAGCAGTCGAAACTGGTGAAGCTTGATATTCTTTTGAATGCAGAGCCGGTTGATGCGCTTTCAATCATTGTGCATACGGACCGTGCGGCAGTGCGTGGCCGTCAGCTTGCTGCGAAACTTAAAGAAATCATTCCGCAGCAAATGTTTGAGATTCCAATACAGGCAGCTGTTGGCAGTAAGATTATTGCACGTGAAAACGTCCGGGCGATGCGTAAAGATGTCTTAGCAAAGTGCTATGGCGGCGATATCTCACGAAAACGTAAGTTGCTTGAAAAGCAAAAAGAAGGAAAAAAGCGCATGAAGTCGGTTGGCAATGTTGAGGTACCACAGGAAGCTTTCATGGCAATTTTAAAGATAGACTGATGAAGTATGGAGTTTATATACACATTCCGTTTTGTCGGAAAAAGTGTTTTTATTGTGATTTTCCTTCTTTTGCCGGCAAAGAAAAATATATGGAGGACTATGCTGTTGCTTTATGCCGCGAAATAGCAATGCAGGGCTCTCTTTTGCCAGGCAAAGCAGTAACTGTGTATATTGGCGGCGGTACGCCGACGGCTTTGCCCTTGAACTTGTTGGAAAAAATCATTATACAGCTTAAGGAGTCTTTTCAACTTGCCAGTGACAATGAGTTTACAATTGAAGTTAATCCGGGAACGGTTACGTTGGCAATACTTGAGCAACTTCATAGACTTGGAGTGAATCGTCTGAGCATAGGTGTTCAGAGTTTCAATGATGATCTTTTACAGCGTATCGGACGTGTGCATACGGCAGACGCTGCAAGTTGTGCTGTTTTTATGGCACAGCAGGCAGGTTTTGCAAATGTCAGTATTGATCTTATGTATGGATTACCTGGGCAGACGCTGGCGATACTTGAGGAGAGTATTATGCAGGCGTTTGAATTGGATGTACAGCACATTTCGATTTATGGACTGCAGGTGGAAGAAGATACAGTGTTTTCGCGGCAGCGTGATATGCGCAAACTTGATCTGCCGGATGAAGATGTTGTTGAGCAGATGTATGATTATATAGTGCGTGTATTACCGGAACATGGTTATGTGCGTTATGAAATATCAAATTTTGCCCGGTCAGGTTTTGCCAGCCGTCATAACATGAGTTACTGGCAGGATGTGCCTTATATTGGTCTTGGTGACGCAGCACATTCCTACTATAAAGGGCATCGTCTGGCAAATCTGCAGGATATTCCTGATTATATTACAAAATTGCAGCAAGGTGAGACTGTATCCTTTGAGGAGGAGATCATTACTCCCAAAATTGCTATGGAAGAATTTTGCTTTCTTGCACTGCGAACGACGAAAGGCATCGACAAGGCGGGCTTTGCAGCTGCGTTTCATTGCACGGTGGAATCGGTTTATAGTGGGATGATTTTGTTGATGAAGAGTAAAGGATTGCTTGTGGATGAAGGTGGATGGATATATCTTACACCGCTTGGGATGAAGTATGGGAATGTTGTTTTTGAAGCATTTTTATTGTGAAAAAATATTTTCGTGGGAGCACTTGCTTGGAATGAATCATAGCAAGTGTTTTTTGTTTATAAAAAAAGCACTTGACATAGAGTGGACTCAAAGGAGTAAACTTAAAATAATGGCAACAGGGGATGGAGTGTATCTAAATGGATCGGCAGGATAAAGTATGTTCGAGAAGAAAATTTGTAAAAATTGCTGGTGGTATAGTTGTCGGAGTAAGTGGTCTTTATATATTTTTACCAGAGCTGAGCTTCTTGTCACAAAAGACGGTGAGATTGGCTAAAGCAGCAATAGTCGGACGTTATCTGCCAATGGGTGACACAGATCCTTATATTTGTCAGATTATTACGAGAGATAGTATGGATTCACGGACGATTATGTGGCAATCAGAACAGGAAGAACAGGAGGCGGTTTTAGAATATCGTGTGAGAGGAGCGGAAATACCGGAATCAAGTCAAGCCATAAATGAAAAATTCACAGATGACAATGTAACTGTATACTTGCATACGAGTGTATTGACTGGATTACAGCCAGCGACACACTATGAATATCGCATTGGCTGTGGTAAGAAGCGTAGTGACTGGCATGATTTTACAACAGCGGGTACAGATTCATTTAAGGCATTGATCTTTCCTGACTCACAGTCAAGTGATTATATTGATTGGAAAAATTTAGCACAGTTTGCTTACCGGGTAAATCCGGATGCAGCTTTTTTTATCAATATGGGTGATCTTGTCGATAATGGTGAGGATCATACACAGTGGCAGGCCTGGTTCAGTGCATTGAACGGGATTATTGACACGATTCCAGTTGTGCCAGTTATGGGGAATCATGAAACGTATACGAAGGATTGGAAAGTACGCATGCCAGAGGCTTATTTGCATTATTTTTCGCTGCCGGAAAATGGTGATGATATGCGTAAAAATCAATATTATTCCTTTGATTACGGTGATGTGCATTTTATTGTTCTCAATACGCAGATTGATGAAATGGAAGCGTTTCAGCCGGGACTCTTAGAAGAAGAACAGGCATGGTTTAAAGCAGACATTACTAAAACACAGAAAAAATGGAAAATTATCCTTATGCATAAGGATGTTCTGCAATATGCGAATAAGAAACGTCCTGATCGCCTGGCAGGTATTTCTGATATAGGTCGTGTCTTTATGCCACTTTTTGATAAATATAATGTTGATGTTGTGCTGACTGCACATTTGCATACCTATCGTCGTCGTGAACGCATTTATGATTTTCAACCGGATACAAAAGGTCCGCTGTATATTATCACAGGCGTTGCGGGTAACGTCCGTTACCCGAATTTGTGGAAGGATCATCTTTTTGATAAGGTAAAAGCACCTCAGCCAGAGACAGATAACTTTATGACATTAGAAGCATCCTTTGATAGGCTGCGTCTTGCTGCCTATTTACCAAATGGTGATGAAAT
>JBAYAD010000018.1:0-20943 GCA_041669965.1 Selenomonadaceae bacterium | reverse complement strand
TTCCTCTTGCTAGAGGACTAGGAAGTAGTGCTACTTGTATAGTTGCTGGTATACTAGCAGCAAATTATTTTTTAGGAGACATTTTATCGAAAGAAGAATGCTTAAAAATTGCAACTTTAATTGAAGGTCATCCAGATAATGTTGCACCGGCAATCTTTGGTGGTGTGACAATTAGTGTTGTGGAGAATGGCCAGCCGGAGTGTTTATCTTTCATACCGAAGATACCTTTGCGGCTTATTGTTGCAGTGCCGGAATTCTCATTGTCGACAAGGTCCGCACGTAATGTATTGCCTGAAATGGTGCCGCTGAAGGATGCGATCTTTAACATAAGCCGGGCATCACTGCTTGTTGCTGCGCTTTGTCGTGGGGATACAAGACATTTGCGTCATGCATTTGAGGATATGATTCATCAGCCTTATCGGGCGAAGCTTATTCCAGGCATGTATGATGTGTTTGAAGCAGCAAAAAATGCTGGTGCACTTGGTGCTTGTATGAGTGGTGCCGGGCCATGCCTTATTGCATTTGCGACAGAAGGCGGAGATGCCATAGGTGCATCTATGGTTACGGCATTTAGTGCTAATGAAGTCAAGGCAAAATATTTGCTTCTTACTATAGATAACCGTGGTGTACACATTATAAAAGATTAAATGATAGATAGCTGCAAGGGGGTTAACCTGTGCAGCTATTTTAATTTGAGGTGGAGTGTTTGCAGGAAGAAGAGTTTGTAAAGAAAATTAGTACATTGGGGGGAAGCGTTTATATTGCAGGTGGCTGGGTTCGAGATACATTTCTAAAAAAAGAAGGAAAAGATAAGGACTATGTGATAAGCGGAGTAAATGAAAAAGCGTTCTTGGCAGTTTTTCCTGAGGTTCGAAAAATTGGCAGATCTTTTCCTGTCTATCTGATGGAAATCGAAGGTATGGTTAGCGAGATTGCTTTTGCTCGTAAAGAGAAAAAAGAAGGACAGGGTTATCGGGGATTTCAGATAACATATGACATATCGGTAAAGATTGTTGATGATCTTTACCGCCGTGATACGACGATGAATAGTATGGCAATTGAGTTACCGAACAAGATGCTTATTGATCCTTATGGTGGAAGGAGAGATATTGCACAAAAGTGTATACGTGCGACATCTGTACATTTTCGTGAAGATTCAGTGAGGGCGCTTCGGGCTGCACGTCAGGCGGCAGAACTTGGCTTTAGTATAGAAGATGGTACGATAGCCCTTATGAGAGCTTGTCGCGATGAGATTTTACTTGAATCGCAGGACCGGTTTTTGCGTGAGCTTAACCGAGCTTTGCAATCAAAGCAGCCTGTTCTTTTTTTTCGTGCTTTACAAAAAGCTGGATTGCTGGAAGTTGTTTTTCCAGAAATTTATGCACTTGTTGGAAAAATACAAAATTATGCCTGCCATCCGGAAGGGGATGCATTTGAGCACACGATGCTTGTTCTTGAAAAAGTTGCGGCAGAAACGGAGTCTGTTGCAATCCGTTTTGCGGCACTTGTCCATGATATTGGTAAAGGTACAACATCAATCAATGTGCTGCCACATCATTATGGACATGAAATCCGGGGGGAAGAGATACTTAGTATATGGAATCGTCGTATGACGCTGCCAAAGCTTTGGCTGCAGTGCGGTTTGCTGGTTATTTGTGAACATATGAGAGCGCCTCTGCTGAATAAGGCAGGAAAAATTGTTGAATTATTGCTTAGAATAGAAAAATCAAAGATGAGTTTTGCAGGTTTTAATATGATTATTTTAGCAGATCATGGGGTTTTGCCGGAATATTTATCGTGTTACAAAAAATATATATCGGCAATATTGAGGGTAAATGGAAAAAATTGTCCGAAGCAGTTGCAGGGTAAGGATATCGGGCGCTGGATTCGTAATGAACAAATAAAAGCGTATTTGTCTATAAAACAGGAATGAGCCTGCAAATTTTTTTATATGTTCAACGTATATTTTATAAAAGAGTACGGTTTATTTACTTTTTATGGCAATCTATTGTATAATAATAAATACAGAAGAATAGAAATATAATAAAAATAGATTTTATGAATAAGATAAGTCTATTTATAAAACGTATTGCATGAAAGGGTGTTTATTATGAGTTTGATTAGAAATGAAAAGCCTTTGGATTCACAAACTGGTGCAAATGTATTTTCTCTAGGTTATACGGATCCGGCAACGTCTGAAAAAGTTTTTTTAACACCGAAGATTGACCCGAGTGTGTTTTTAGCCCCCAATGCTACTGTTGTTGGTGATGTTACGATAGGAGAGAATTCAAGTGTGTGGTTTAATGCAGTCCTGCGCGGAGACTTTAAGCCGATTCGAGTTGGTAAATATACAAATATACAGGAGGGTGTTGCAGTTCACGTTATGTATGATCAGGAAACAGTTATTGGTGACTATGTAACGATTGGACATAATGCGGTGATTCATTGTAATAAAATTGGGAATAATTGTCTTATTGGTATGGGAGCAGTTTTGCTTGGTTATTGTGAAATCGGCGAAAATACAGTTATAGGTGCTGGTACGCTTATAGCACAACACAAAAAAATACCATCAAATTCTCTTGTGTACGGAAGACCAGCAAAAATCGTAAGAGTCCTTACTGAAGATGAGGTGGATGCACTTCATCAGGGGGGGATAAAGTATTATGATGGCGTTGCAAAAAAGTATATGGAAAAGTGGGAGATTAGATAATAATGGAAAAAACTCTTGTACTTATAAAACCGGATGCAGTTGCTAAGCATTACACAGGTGATATTATAAAACGCTATGAAACAGAAGGTCTTTGCATTTTAGCGATGAAAATGCTTAAGATGACAAAAGAACTTGCAGCTAAACATTATATAGAACATCTTAGTCGTGAATATTATGGTGATTTGGAAGGATTTATAACATCTGCACCACTTATTGCTATGGTGTTGAAAGGTGAGAATGCGGTTGCCAGAGTACGGGAAATAAATGGCAAAACAGATCCGGATAAGGCAGATGATGGAACGATACGAAAGCAATTTGCTGAAAGCATGCGGTGTAATGCTGTACATGCCTCAGATAGCTTGGAAAATGCAAATCGGGAGATTCATATATTTTTTAATGAAACAGAAATATACGATTAAGGAGAAGATGGTATGGGAGTTTATACAAAGACGGGCGATGAGGGGAAGACGAGTTTGTATACAGGTGAACGTGTAGAAAAGGTATCTTTGCGTGTAGAAGCCTATGGAACAATTGATGAACTCAATGCAGCGTTGGCAATGGCGCGTGCTTTTTGTAAAAAAGCAGTTGTAAAGGAAAAAATCATGGAAGTGCAAAAACTTAATAGTATGCTGATGGCAGATTTGGCAAGTCTTTCTCAGCCCGAACGCATTAAAGAAGAGAATGTCGCCATGCTTGAGAAAATAATGGATGAAATAGAGGGAAAATTGCCACCATTAGCATCTTTTATTGTACCAGGTGATACAATAGGCGGCGCAGCACTTGACTTGGCGAGGACGATTACACGTCGGGCGGAAAGGCGTGTGCTTGAGCTGGCAAAGACAGAACTGGTAAATAAGAATGATCGTCTTTTTCTCAATCGGTTGTCTGATTTTTGTTTTATGCTTATGCGCTTTGAAGAAGCAACAGCAGTAGAGCCAAAATAATTTAGATAAAGAAAGCGATGCACAGAATGTTTTGTGTATTGCTTTCTTTTAAGTTCTATAATAAATGATTAGGTAGATAAGAAAATCAAATTATGTATATTAGTATATTTTTATAAAAAAAGAAGGTAAATTTATTATTTTCAGAGAATACAGAAAATAATAAATCAATATTAGGAGGGATTTGCAATGAAAGAATATAAAAGTGCGAATTTGCGGAATATAGCAGTTGTTGGTCATGGTAAGTCAGGAAAAACGACTCTAATCGAAGCATGTCTTTTTAATTCCGGGGCAATAAAACGTCTGGGGCGTACTGAAGATGGCACAACTGTATTGGACTATGAACCTGAGGAAATCCGACGTAAACTTACAATCAGCAGCACGCTTGCAGCTTGTGAATGGAAAGCATACAAGCTGAACTTTATTGATACACCGGGATACCCCGACTTTGTAGCAGAAGTGAAGGGTTCGTTGCAGGCCGTGGATAGTGCACTTGTTGTATTGTCAGCACCATCTGGTATTGAAGTGGAAACTGAAAAGATTTGGAAGTATGCAGAGGCAATTGAATTACCTCGAGCAATCTATATCAATAAAATGGATCGCGAACATGCAAATTTTTCCGGAGTTGTTGAGCAGTTACGAATAAAGTTTGGCAAAGGTGTAGTACCAATTCAGCTTCCGGTAGGAAAGGAAGCTGCTTTTCAAGGCGTTGTTGATCTTTTATCGTTACATACGAAAATTGTTTCGCGTGATGAAGATGTTGCCATTGGAGGTATACCGGAATATATGGAAACAGAGGTTGAAGAGGCACGGCAGCAGCTTATCGAGGTACTTGCTGAATATAATAATGAACTTCTTGAAAAGTATATCGATGGTGCAGAAATTACGGAGACGGAAATTGCTGCAGCGCTTATTGAAGGAATACAGGCGGCAAAAATTTTTCCAGTGCTTTGTGGAGCAGCGTACCAAAATATTGGTGTAAAGAAAATGATGAATGCAATAGTCGAGTACATGCCAACACCGTATTTTAAAATATCGATAGGAACAAATCCGACAAATAGTGAAATTATTGAGAGAACAACTGAAGATGCTTTTTCGGCACAGGTATTTAAAACAATTGTCGATCCTTTTGTTGGAAGATTAAGTTTTATCCGAGTATTATCAGGTTTGATGAAGGGCGATGCATTTTATTATAATGCAACAAGAGAAAAAGAAGAACGTGTAGGTACTGTTTTTACAATGCAGGGGAAAAAACAGGAAAATATAAAGTGTGCCAGTGCTGGTGATATTGTTGTTGCTGCAAAAATGTCTGGGACGAAAACAGGAGATACACTTTCTAATAAGGAAAAACCTATTATTTATGATGCTATTCAATATCCAGAATCAATGTTTACAATAGCAATGAAAGCAAAGAAAAAAGGCGATGAGGATAAAGTTTTTGCGGCATTGGCAAAGCAGCAAGAAGAAGATCCGACAATCTGTGTGGAAAAGAGTAAAGAAACAAAAGAAATGCTTGTCAGTGGAATCGGGGAAGTTCATCTAGAAGTTCTTATTGAAAAAATGCAGCGTAAATTTTCTGTAGATGCGATACTAAGCCAGCCGGCGGTTGCTTATCGTGAAACTATTTGTAAAAAAATTAAAGCAGAAGGCAAGTATAAAAAACAAAGCGGTGGTCATGGACAGTATGGTCATGTATGGTTGGAAATTGAACCACAGGCAGCGGGACAAGGAAATAGATTCACGGAAACAATTTTTGGTGGTAGTGTGCCTCGTCAGTATATTCCGGCAGTTGAAAAAGGGGTAATAGAAACATTAGAAAGCGGAGGTTTAGCAGGTTATCCTGTGGTTGATGTAAAGGTCAATTTGTGTGATGGATCATATCATGAAGTGGATTCATCAGAAATGGCTTTCAAGGCGGCAACAGCAACAGCAATTCGCACAGGTTTGATGGAAGCATCTCCAGTTCTTTTAGAACCAATTTGTGATATCAGCGTGCTTGTACCGGAATACTATATGGGAGATGTCATTGGTAGACTTAACAGCAAGCGTGCACATATCATGGGAATGAAGAGCAGTGATGCAGACATGAGTGAGGTTAAAGCAAAAATTCCGCAGGCAGAGCTTTATCGCTATGCTACGGAATTACGTTCGCTTACGCAGGGACGTGGTTCATACACAGTGAGGTTATCGCACTATGAAGAAGTATCAAAAAAGCTCGCAGAGAAAATCATTGGGGAAGCAAAGGCAAAAAAGAAAGAAAATTGATTTGTAGTGATGGAAAAAGCGACTGCTGAAAAGTAGTCGCTTTTCAATTATCTCGTAGTTGCTGCAGCTGCATGGGATTCTGCTTTACAATTGCATAGGATCAGATATATAATAGACATAATGAGCAGAACGGTCGATTTTTATTTATATGGTTAATTGTACGGTTCGGACTTAGTAAATTAGGATGTTAGGAAAACTCAAATAAAAGAATATAAAATATTTCGGAGGTGTAATTTTTGTCAAAAGGATCGCAAAAACTTCAAATCATTCCACTGGGTGGATTAGGAGAAATCGGAAAGAACATGACAGTTATCAGGGTCGATGATGAGATACTTGTCATAGATTCCGGTCTTATGTTTCCTGATGAAGATATGTTGGGGATAGATCTTGTTATTCCTGATATATCTTATTTATTGGAAAATCGTGACTTAATTAAAGCGATTGTCCTTACACATGGTCATGAAGATCATATTGGTGCTTTACCGTATGTATTAAAACAGATTGATGTTCCAGTTTATGGTACGCGTCTGACACTGGGTATTTTGGAAGGTCGTTTGAAAGAAAATAATGTAGATTCCAGTAATCTGCATCCGGTAATGCAGGGGGATATCATCAATGCAGGTTGTTTCAGCGTTGGCTTTATTCGTGTAAATCATAGTATACCAGATGCTGTGGGGCTTTCGATTAAGACTCCGGTTGGTATGATTGTCCATACAGGTGACTTTAAGCTCGACTATACCCCTGTCGATGGGAAAATGACAGATTTTCGTCGTTTCTCTGACTTAGGGAATAAGGGCGTTCTCGTCATGATGGCGGATAGCACGAATGCAGAAAGAGAAGGTCATACACCAAGTGAGCGAACGGTTGGTGTTGCTTTTGACAAGGCTTTTCATAATGCACGTGGTAGAATTATTATAGCTACGTTTTCATCGAATGTACATCGTATTCAGCAAGTTATTGATACCGCCTGTCGCTATAAACGTAAGGTTTCAGTACTTGGTCGCAGTATGGTCAATGTTGTGAATATTTCTTTAGAACTTGGCTATATTAATGCTCCAGAAGGTGTGCTTATTGATATTGATGAAATCAATAATTATTCGATGTCACAGGTCGTTATTATTACGACGGGCAGTCAGGGAGAACCAATGTCGGCACTTACAAGAATGTCGATGTCTGATCACCGTAAAGTTGGTATTGTCCCAGGGGACACAGTCATCATTTCGGCAACACCAATCCCGGGCAATGAAAAGCTTGTTTCAAAAACAATTGATAATCTTTTGAAACAGGGTGCAAATGTTATTTATGGACATGCAAATGGAATTCATGTATCAGGTCATGCAAGTCAGGAAGAGCTCAAGCTCATGCACAATCTTGTTCGACCGAAGTTCTTTATACCAGTTCATGGCGAATATCGTCACCTCGTAAGACATGCAAAGCTTGCGCAGGAACTTGGTATGCCAAAAGAAAATATATTTATCAGCGAAAATGGTCAGATTTTAGAATTTACGCGTGAAACGGGTATTGCTGCGGGTAAGGTTACGTCAGGTAAAGTACTCGTTGACGGTCTTGGTGTTGGTGATGTTGGAAATATCGTTTTACGTGATCGCAGACAGCTTTCACAGGATGGAATATTGATTATTGTCGTAACGATGAATAAAGCAAGCGGACTTGTTGTATCTGGTCCGGATATTGTTTCTCGAGGATTTGTCTATGTGCGCGAATCAGAAGCGCTGATGGATGAAGCAAGAGAAAAAGTAAAACAAGCACTGGAAAAGTGTGAAGATGGAAAGATTACGGAATGGTCGACAATTAAGTCGAATGTCAGAGATGCTCTTGGGAGATATCTATATGAAAAGACACGTCGCCGCCCGATGATCTTGCCAATTATAATGGAAGTATGATAGTTAAAAGACCAGGAATCCTTGATGTTGAAGGTGTTCTTGGTCTTTGCTTTTATCTATGGCAATTTTCGTAGTAATCCATTTGCCTGCTCGATAAGGGACTAAATTTTATGTGTTGATCGATAAAATGGCAAATAATGATTCCATCCAGCTAGTCCTGTGCCGATAAGTCCAATCAGACCTGTAGCAAAAAAACCAGCAGCTAGTCCAAAATAATCATTTAGTATACCGGCTAAGGCAGGTCCGCCAAACATTCCCAGGCCGTATATTGCTTGGAATACACTCATTGCTGTTGACCGTTTATCACTGGAAAAATGTCTAATACTGAGACCCATTAATAGAGGCAGGACCAAGCCGCGTGCAAAGCCACCGATTGCCTGGCTGATATATAATAAGGATAAATTAGTGATGAATGGTATTATTATACAAGTCAGCGACGTAATCAATAATCCAGTAACAAGTGTAGCCCGTTCACCAAAATGCTTGCTGAAAAACGCCCCACTTAAGGCTGCAGAAAAAATCGATGGGATCATCGTTATAGTTGTAAGAAGGCTTATTTCAAAAAGACTAGCACCAAGAGCTTGTGCTGCTAATGGTAAAAAACCAAAGACAGTTACAAATGTAATAACCTGTGCTATAATGCCTAACATGGAAAGTCGCAGTAAGTTTGTGTCCAGCAAAGTTTCATGTAAAATTGTTATATTAACAGGCTTCGGCGGTGTACGTTTTTCTCGTACGCCAAAGCTAAGAACAACTCCAATGACACCGATGATGCCCCCTAAAATAAATGGTGAACGCAACCCAAATTGTTGAGCGACATAACCGCCTGCAAGCATTGCTGTTACTTGACCAAGATTGTTAGCGGCATTAAGAAATCCTATTGCTTTGGTTGCTTCATTACTGGGGAAATAACTAGCATAAAGAACAGTATAATCAACCCAGGTCGAAGCCGCAGCTCCAGCCAGACTTCGACATAGCAATAAGGCTCCAATCGATGGCAGGAGCCACATTCCAAAGCTGCTGGCTGAGGCCAAAATAAGTCCAGCAACAACAAATAGTTTGCGGCTCCCCCAAGCATCCGAAAGAATTCCAATGGGTATACGTAAAGCCAGTTGAACAAAACCATATGCACCTATGATCAGTCCTAGCATATCATATGAAGTACCCAGAGTTTGTGCATAAGGGGCTAGTGTCGGCACATACGTGTACATAGAAATCCAAAAAAAGCTAGTAACAAATATTAAAATTCTTTTAGCAGAATTATCCATACGATCAACTCCAGTTATTAAATGCTGTTAGTGTTATCTAAGATAAGGTCTTTGTTGTACAGTCAATCTTATCAATACAGCTTGCTTTTATTTAAGCGGATTGTTCGGAGGACTATATGGATTTTGCTGCAAAATGTATTTATCTGTGGCAAAGTTAAGCATTTCCTGCCAACTGGAAAATATTGTATGCTTTTTTACGTGCTGGTCCATTTGTTCTTCGGGAAGCATTTCAAAGTCTTTTTGTGATTTTATATTGAATTTGCCGCCTTGTAAGAATTTTTCAAAGGATTTGTAGTGAGAGTACTTGCGCATGAAGGATGTGTTGAAAACATCCTTAAAATCAACAATTTTGGGGTCCTTTGTAGTTGGTAGCGTATAGTACCCTTTTATTTCAATAGACAAAAAATCACCTCAAGTTTTTTCTTATTATACTATAAAATGGAAGAAAATTTATAATGATTTTATGCTTTTTAAGCAAAAAAACAAAAAAAGTTTACTGTCATGGAAGAAATTTTGCATTTATTTGTTTTACAGTAAAGGTTCATGTATAATAGAAATGAATGCTATAGATTTTTTATTACAAGGAGGATTTATTAAATGTTAGGTGATATTTTACGTGAGGAACGTGAGAAACAAAATTTGACAATTAAAGACGTGGAACAGGAAACAAGTATTCGCGGATTATATATATCTTCAATAGAAAAAGGCAAGTATGATGCTTTGCCCGGCGAGGTTTATTTGAAAGGGTTTATTAAGAGTTATGCCAATTATTTAAAGTTGGATGCGAATGCAATCCTTGATAAATATTATGAAGAAAAAGCAATATCGAGTGATGTCGCAGATATACAGCCAGAAGCAAATCTTATAAAGAATGATCCTGTAAAAGAGTATGAAAAATCCAGAAAGACAGACGATAATTATTTGAGAGATGATTTTAAAGAACGTGTGGAAAAATCGCGGCGTACACAGAAAATTATTATGGGTGCTGTTACAGCAGTGATTGTACTGGGTGGTGCTTATTTTGCGTTTAGTAGTGATGATGTAAAAGAACAGGAAACAACGTCACAAACTCAATCAGTACAGAAAATGGCGGCTAAAACAGAAAAAGTAGAAACACCAGCAGCTGTACCAGAAAAAAAGTATGATGATGTAGAAATAGTAGCAAATTTTTCAGATAAATGCTGGACGAAGGTCGTCGTAGATGATAGAACTGTTTTTGAAGGAACTTCTAAGTCGGGGGAATCATTATCATGGAAGGGAAAAAATAAAATTATTATTACGGTGGGTAATGCAGGAGCTATTGAGCTTGTTTATAATGGGAAAAATATTGGTGTGCTTGGTGCAATGGGTGATGTTATTACGAAAAACTTTACAAAGGATCAAGAAGAAACAGTTAAGTGAACAGAGGTTAACAAATGAATGCTTTTTTGCCAATGAATAAATCGGATATGAAAGAAAGAAAATGGGATGAACTGGATTTTATTTTTGTATCCGGGGATGCATATGTGGATCATCCAAGTTTTGGTCCAGCAATTCTTTGTCGTTTACTGGAAGCACATGGCTATCGTGTGGGAATCATTGCTCAACCGGACTGGCGGGGACTAGATGATTTTAAAAAGCTAGGCAGGCCACGACTGGGATTTCTTGTATCAAGTGGGAATATGGATTCATTACTCAATAAATTTACTGCAGCAAAGAAGACACGTCGCAATGATGCGTATTCACCAGGTGGTAAATCTGGTTATAGACCGGATCGTGCGGTTATTGTTTATTGTAATCGGCTACGTGAAATATGGAAAAATACACCAATTATTATTGGTGGCATAGAAGCTAGTTTGCGCCGTTTTGCGCACTATGACTATTGGTCGGATCGGATACGCCGCTCGGTGTTACTTGACAGTAAGGCAGATCTTCTTGTTTATGGTATGGGAGAAAAGCAAATCATCGATATTGCCGCACAGCTTCATCAAGGCGTTGATATTGCAAACATTACAGATGTTCAGGGTACGTGCTATACTGTGCCAAGTTTGGATTATATTTGGAATTATATGGAGGTGTCTTCCTACGAAGCTGTGATTGAAAGTAAACTGGAATTTGCCGAAGCCTTTAAAGCAGAGTACTTGGAGCAGGATCCAATTCGTGGAAGAATGCTGGTACAGCATTCGGGGACATGTTATGTTGTGCAAAACCCACCCGCGATGCCATTGACGGAAGCTGAGATGGATGAGATTTACGATCTACCGTATCAGCGGACATATCATCCATGCTATGAAGCGGCAGGTGGTATTCCGGCAATCAAGGAAGTTCAGTTTAGCTTGGTAAGCCACCGTGGTTGTTTTGGCGGCTGTAATTTTTGTGCGATTGTATCACATCAGGGCAGAATTATTCAACATCGTAGTCAAAAGTCCTTGCTGCGGGAAGCAATGATTTTAACACAATTGAAGGAATTTAAGGGTTATATTCATGATGTGGGTGGGCCCACAGCAAATTTTCATATACCATCTTGTTCGGCACAGTTGAAACGTGGGACATGTTTTGGCAAGCAGTGTTTGTCACCGAAACCATGTAGTCAGCTTCATGCGAGTCATAAAGAATATATTGAGCTGTTGCGTGAACTTCGCAGTTTGCCGGGAATAAAGAAAGTGTTTATTCGCTCGGGAATTCGTTTTGATTATCTCTTGGAGGCAAATGATGGTTTTATGAAAGAGCTTTGTAAATATCATATTAGTGGACAATTAAAGGTTGCGCCAGAACATATTTCTGAGCAGGTGACGAGACTTATGGGGAAATCAGACAAGAATGTATATGTGCGTTTTGCTGAGAGTTTTAAGAAGGTTAATGAGCAATTGGGAATGAAGCAATATCTTGTTCCTTATTTTATGTCAAGTCATCCTGGCTCAACGCTGACGAATGCTATTGAACTTGCCGAGTTTATTCGTGATCTCAACTATCAGCCGGAACAGGTGCAGGATTTTATTCCTACACCGGGAACATTATCTACGTGTATGTATTACAGTGGAATTAATCCACTTACCGGCGAAAATGTTTATGTGGCCAAAACATCAGAAGAAAAGCATATGCAAAGGGCACTTATGCAGTATCGTGATCCAAAGAATCATCGGATTGTTTGTAAGGCTCTTCATATGGCACATCGGACAGATTTAATTGGCTTTTCCCCAAGATGCCTTGTTCGGCCGCTAGCAAAAGAGGAAATCAATCGGGATAGAATGTCGTCAGGCAACTATGAGATTGGACGAAAAAATAAAAGATAAAGAGATACAAAGAAAGAGAAGGTGCTGCTAAATGCGTTGTCCTTTTTGTAAAATGGCAGATAGCCGGGTCATTGATTCGCGTGCTGCTGAGGAGGGAAAAACAATTCGTCGCAGACGGGAATGTACGAGCTGTGGTAAGCGATTTACGACATATGAGGTTATTGAGAAAATTCCTTTAATTGTGATTAAAAATGATGGACGCCGTGTCGTTTTTGATCGTGATAAGTTGATGACGGGGCTTATTCGTTCGTGTGATAAAAGAGATATTTCTATGGATCGAATTGTAAATTTGACTGATGAAATAGAAAAAGAACTTCGTAATACAATGGATCGTGAAGTCTCAACAAAGGCAATCGGTGAGCTTGTCATGGAAAAACTAAAAATGTTTGATGAAGTGGCATATATTCGTTTTGCTTCTGTTTATCGGAAATTTGCTGATATCAGTAATTTTAAAGATGAACTTGAAGTGCTTATCAAAGGGAAAAACATTGAAAAGTAATTCGATAGAAAAACAGTGGCTCACATTAGTGAGCTATTTTTCTTAACTATGAAGGTTTATTTTGCTTGGGGGAAAAATATTGTCTTGGAAATTGAAGGAAAAATTGCAAAAGCTTTTGGCAAAGGAGCAGGGAACTTATATTTTTTCAGCAGGTTCGCGTTCTAGATTTGCGCTTGTCTATCCAAATTCATACTTTGTTGGCATGTCGAATCTTGGAATGCATATTATTTATGAACAGTTGAATAAACGTAAAGATACAGCTTGTGAACGATTCTTTTTGCCAGAAAGAACAGAAGAAAAAGAATATATTCGGACAAAAACGACAATAATGAGTATGGAAACACAAACACCGCTGTATCAGTTTCCTCTTATTGGTTTTGCGGTGTCCTTCGAGATGGATTATTTTAATGTGCTCAAGATTCTTGATATGGGCAAGGTTGAACTTTTAGCTCAAAAGCGTCAGGAACGTGATCCAATCGTTATTGCTGGTGGGCCGTGTTCTACGTTCAATCCGGAGCCATTAAGTCTTTTTATTGATGCTTTTGTTGTTGGCGAAGGTGAAGAGACGATGCTGGCTTTTCTTGATGCGTATTATAAAGCTGTTGGAGAAAACAAGTCGCGTATAGAAATACTGAAGTGTCTGGCACAGGTTAAAGGTATTTATGTGCCGATGTTCTATGAACATGTTTATCGGGAAGATGGCGTTCTCCAGCAAATTAACTGTCTGGAAAATATGCCGATATCGGTTAAGCGACAGTGGGTACATGATCTTGATGCATATGATGCACATACAGTTATTGTTACAGATGATACAGAGTTTAATCTTTATCTTATTGAAATTGCACGTGGCTGTGGGCGTCATTGTCGTTTTTGCATGGCGGGTTATTGTTTTCGTAAGCCACGAAATCGTTCTTTGGAAAAGATAAAAGAAATGCTTATGGAAGCAAAAAAATATAACAAACGCGTTGGTCTTATGGGGGCTGCAATTTCTGATTATCCGGAAATCAATCAGCTTTGTCATGATATTTTGGCGGAGGATTTGCCGATGTCTGTGGCCTCTTTTCGGGCGGATTCGGTTACAAGGGAACTTGTGGATTCATTGGCGAATAGTGGCTTGAAAACACTGACACTGGCACCTGAGGCTGGAAGTGAGAAGCTGCGAGCGGTGATTAATAAGGGTATCGAAGAGAAGGACCTGTTTAATGCGATGGACTATGGTATTGCTGCGGGTATTCGTAATTTTCGCCTTTACATTATGATTGGATTGCCTTATGAGGAAGACGAAGATATTGAAGAAATTATCGTAATGGCAAATCGTCTTAAAGATTATATGGAAAATAAGGGGAATAAAGGTATTCTAACACTTAGTATCAATCCGTTTATACCCAAGCCGTTTACACCGTTTCAGTGGTTACCAATGGCTGAAATGAAAACGGTTGAGAGCAGATTAAAATATATCAAATTGGCTTTGGCAAAACGGAAAAACATTGATGTTATTGCGGAATCGTCAAAAGAGGCCTATATTCAAGGTGTGCTGGCGCGTGGTGATCGTAAAATTTCAAAGGTTCTTTATACTGCACATTTACTTGGCGGCAGTAAGGCTTTTAAACGGGCAATAAAGCAGGAAAATATCGATATGGAATTTTATCTTTATCGTAGGAGAGAAAAAGATGAGAAGTTTCCATGGGAGCTTCTTGATATGGGCGTTAAGCGTGAATATTTGTATCATGAACTTATACTGGCGCGTGAGAAAAAACCTACAGTGAAGTGTTTTGACGGCTGCAAACGGTGTGGGGTGTGTAAGGATTAGGGGGATTTGTTATGAGCTTTTATATGGAACATGCGAAAAAAAATATCTGGTATGGCAGGTTTTCTTCGTTTCCACAAAATCTTGTCACACATGCAATATCGACACGTTTTGGTGGAGTGAGTCAAGCGCCGTTTACATCGATGAATCTTGCATTGCATAATGGCGATGATGAAAGAAATGTTATTGAAAACAGAAAAATATTTTGCGATTCACTTGGAATCGAAAGCAATTGTTTATGTACATGCGAACAAGTGCATGGAGAACGGATACTATGTGTTGATGAAACATTTTCTGGTAGAGGCAGTATGGCTTATGCAGATGCGATTGCTGGAACAGATGCACTTATTACAAATGTAACGAATCTGCCGCTTATGCTTTTTTTTGCTGATTGTACGCCAATTTTATTTTTTGATCCAGTACATAAGGCTGTTGGTATCGCACATGGTGGCTGGAAGGGAACTATAGCAAAGATTGCCCAGAAAACAGTTCTGTTGATGCAGGAGAGATTTAAAACAAAACCAGGAGACTGTCTTGTCGCAATAGGACCGGCAATAGGGCCTTGCTGTTATGAAGTAGGGAATGAGGTCGCAGAGAAATTCCAGCAGGCATTTCCCCAACATAAAGATAAAATACTGTTGTCAGTAAAAGGAAATATTCATTTAAATCTTTGGCTGACGAATCGGTTACAGCTTGAAGATATTGGTGTAAAAAGAGATCATATCGATAGTGCAGATGTTTGTACAGCCTGTAATTCAAAGCTGTTTTATTCTTATCGAATGGAGAAGGGGAAAACAGGTCGTATAGCAGCCCTTATTTCTTTAAAAAAGTAAAAGGATATTATCTTTTTTTCGCGAATATGCTAACAAGGAGGTTGTTTGTAATGATAAAAGATAATTTACAGCAGGTTTATACTAAGATAAAAGAAAGTGTAAAGAAACGTACGCTTGCTGATAAAAATGAAAATATAAAACTCATTGCAGTTACTAAAAACCATGATATTTATGCAATGAGAGAAGCTATAGACGCCGGAGCCCTTTTTGTTGGTGAAAATCGTGTTCAGGAAGCAATGAAAAAGATTGAAACGCTTGAACGCAGAGTAGAATGGCATCTTATTGGTCAACTACAGACAAATAAAGTCAAACAGGCAGTGAAAGTTTTTGATCTTATCCAGTCCGTGGATCGTGTAAAACTTGTAGATGAAATTGAAAAGGCCGCTGAAAAAATTGGCAAAATCCAGGATGTTCTTATACAAGTAAATTTGGCGAAAGAAGAAAGTAAAACAGGAATTTATCGTGAAGATCTGCCAGGACTTTTACAAAAAGTTGATAAAATGGAACATCTTCATTTGTGCGGTCTTATGTGTATAGCACCGAATTATGATGATATAGAAAAATGCAGATTGTTATTTCGAGAAATGTATAAAATTTTTCTGGAAGTTAAAAAAATGTCGTTTAAAACAGCAGATATAAAGTATTTGTCTATGGGAATGACACATGATTATACAATAGCAATTGAAGAGGGTGCTAATATTGTCCGTATAGGAACGGCAATTTTTGGACAGCGCCAATACTAAGGAGGGGATAAAATGAAAATTTTAGATAAGGTTTGTGGGAAAATAGGACTAAGAGATGCGGATGATTATGAGACTAATGAAAGTGTAAAAAAAAGTATGAATGAAAAAAATGATGGGGTAAAGCTTTCGGGAAATGCCTCGGCGCCTAATGTTGTAAATTTCCACTCCTCCGGGACGAGCAATGAACGTGTGGCGGCACAGCACCCTATGAAGGTGATTGTTATCGAGCCAGCTTCATTTAATGATGCACAACAGGTTGCTGATCATTTAAAGAATAAGAAGCCGGTTATTGTTAATTTTGAGAATACGGATACGGAGTCAGCGCGGCGAATTATTGACTTTATTAGTGGAACGACTTATGCTTTGAGTGGCGAGATTAAAAAGGTTGGGAAGAATGTATTTCTTTGTGCTCCAAGCAATGTCAATGTGACATATACGCAGGAAAAGGGAGCATCTTCACAAGAAACACCTTGGGAAAAAAATAGGAGCTGATTATATATGAAAATTGGATTTATTGGTGGCGGAGCTATGGCAGAAGCTTTGATCGGTGGTATTATTAAGCATAAAATAGCTGCGTTGGCGGATATATATATATCGGATCATAAAAAAGATCGCTGTACGTATCTATCAGATACATATGGTGTTGCGGCGGAAGTTGGGGCAGATTCATTTATTGGAAAGATTGATGTGTTGTTTTTAGCAATCAAACCACAGTCTGCGCAGAAGGCAATGAAGGAAGTCTATGTCCAGGTCAATCAGAAGACTGTAGTTGTTTCAATCGTAGCAGGTCTTTTGACGACAAATATTGAAAAATATTTTTCAATGCAGCCGGTTATTCGTGTGATGCCTAATACACCGGTTTCTGTTGGCGAAGGAATGTCAGTTTTGGCACTGGGTAAGAATGCCTCTGAAGAAGATGGTCGCAAGATACAGACGATTTTAAGTGCTGTTGGTAAAGCCCTTGTTGTTAAAGAGGCCGCAATGGATGCAGTTACCGGATTATCAGGAAGTGGTCCGGGTTATGCTTTTGTCATAATCGATGCACTTTCCGATGCAGGTGTTCAGGCTGGTTTGTCACGGAAGACTTCGATTACGCTTGCAGCGCAGACTTTGCTTGGTGCAGCAAAGATGGTGCTGGAAACGGGAAAACATCCAGCGGAGCTTCGTGATCAGGTCACATCACCAGCAGGAACGACAATTGCAGGTGTTCGTGTTATGGAACAGCGAGCTGTACGAGCGGCGCTTATTGATGCAGTGCTGGCGGCAACAGACAAATCAAAAGAGATGGGAAAATAAGCATATGGCAGATCGGGAAAAAATTATACGTTATTATAAAGGCACGGAAGGCGCTGAAGCAGCAATAAAACTTGTTGACATGGCAGAGCAGGTCACGCGCAGCCGAAAGTTTAGGCTGGCAGATTTTCTTGACCCTTATGGGTGCGAAATCGCTGAAACAGTTGCAGCAAACTATCCTGTGATTAAAGTTTCTTTTGATGGTGGTTATGTAGGGGCGGAACGTCAACGTGCTATACTTATACATGAAGATTTCATGGGAACTCCATTATTTAATATTGTAGCTGTTGAAGCAGCTTGGAATGAACAATTTTATCATATCTCACATCGGGATGTATTAGGGGCCCTTATGGGACTTGGTATTAAACGCGAGCAGATTGGTGACTTGCTTATTATGGGAAGTGCGGTAAAGATTCTGACAGATGAAAAAATGGCTTCATTTATTTTGGCGAATTGCACACAAATTGGAGCAGCAAGTGTACATTGCAAAATGGCTGAACTGAATTCTATCGTACCAAGAGAAGAGCGCTCCAAGGAAATACGCGCAACGGTTGCATCTTTACGTGTGGATTCTGTGGCAGCGGCAGGTTTTGGTTCATCCCGCAGTAAAGCAGTGGCAGATATTTCGGCAGACAAGCTCAAACTGAACTGGCAGACTGTAAAAAATGTATCACAGATGGTTAAAGAAGGCGATATTATATCGATGCGAGGACGAGGGCGTGTTGAAGTGACTGAGGTAAGAGGACAGACAAAAAAAGGTAGAATAGGGATTTTACTCACGCGTTATTTATAAAGGAGGCCGTTTGCGGTGCTTACACCAGTAGACATTCATAACAAGGAATTTAAAAGAAGTTTTCGTGGTTATAATGAGGATGAAATAGATGAATTTCTTGATCGAATTGTCAATGATTACGAGAAATTGTATCGTGAAAATAATCAGCTAAAAGAAAAGTCGGAATTAACGCAAAAAGATCTCGATCAGTATCATCAATTGGAAAAGAATTTACAAGATACTTTGCTTGTTGCGCAGCGAACGGCTGAAGAAGTTATGACAAATGCAAAAAAAAATGCAGAAGAAATAAAGTTTAATACACAACAGGAATGCGATAATTTGTTAAAGCAGGCAGAACTTGAGGGAAAAGAAAAAATTGCAGCAGCGACACAGCAGGTACGAGAAGTTATTGCCGAGTATGAAAATATTGCGAAACAAAAGAAAATATTTTTGACAAAAATGAGGATGCTGCTGCATACGGAACTTGAACTTTTGGAAAATGATGAAAGTCAGGATGCCTTGGAAGCAGAGCATGAGGAAGAATGAGGCTTCATAGTGCCAGTGGATTAGTTGATTGTAAAAATAAATAAGTAGAAAGACAGAGGTTTTTTTAGTGCCTGTATTAGTATGTATTAGTATTGTTATTCTTGATCAGATCGTGAAGTTTTATATACAGTCTATGATGCTTGTAGGAATGTCTATACCAGTTGTGACGGATGTTTTTCATATTACATATATTTTGAATCCGGGTGCTGCTTTTGGTATATTAGAAAACCAACGGATGTTTTTTATTTTGATAGGTACAGCAATTTTATGTGCAGCGATCTATTTTTATTCATATATAAAAAAAGAAAATATTTTTATCCGTTATGGTGTGAGTATGCTTTTAGGTGGTGCAGTTGGTAATTTGATTGATCGTATACGGATAGGCTATGTTATCGATTTTTTCGATTTTCGTATTTGGCCGATTTTTAATATTGCGGATATTGCAATTGTTGTTGGAGTAGGATGCATTGTCTATTCGGTTTTGTTTAGTAACAAACTGAAGTAGGAATAGGAGTACTATGGAAAAAAAAGAGTTTAAGATTATCGAAGAAAATGAACGACTTGATGTTTTTTTGACAAAAAAGGAAGTCAGTATATCAAGGGCACATGTACAGAAGCTCATTGCTGATGGGCAGGTTAACGTTGATGGGAAGACAAAAAAGGCAAATTATCGTCTTCGGGCAGGCGAGAATGTAGAGGTAGAGATTTTACCACCTAAGGTCGTAGATATTCTTGCGGAGGATATACCATTAGATGTTCTTTATGAAGACGAACATATTATCGTTATAAATAAGGCTCGTGGCATGGTTGTACATCCAGCTTCTGGTGTTTATAGTGGGACACTGGTGAATGCGTTGTTGGCCCATTGTAAGGATTTGTCAGGTATCAATGGAGAAATCCGGCCAGGCATTGTTCATCGCCTCGATAAAGATACTTCTGGAGTCATGATAGCAGCTAAAGATGATGTGTCACATCTTGATTTAGCAGAGCAGATCAAAAGTAAAACAGCACATCGTCAGTATCTGGCAATTGTCCATGGCAATATAAAAGAGGATGAAGGCGTTATACATGGTGATATTGGACGCCATTTGACGGACCGAAAAAAGATGGCAATTGTACAGGAAAATGGTAAACCGGCAACGACAAAGTTTAAAGTACTTGAACGATTTGGGCAGTATACACTTGTCGAATGTACACTGCTTACAGGGCGGACACATCAGATTCGTGTGCATATGACATATATAGGGCATCCGCTTGTCGGAGATCCTAAATATGGAAAAATGAAATCACCATTTAACATTTCTGGGCAGGCATTGCATTCGGAAAATCTTACAGTATATCATCCTATTACAAAAGAAAAAATGTTTTTTTCAGCAGCTTTGCCAGAAGATATGGACAAGATCTTGAGGACGTTGCGTAGTCGTAGTCATAGATAGCTAAGGGAGTGATAGGAGATATGTCAGAGTTAGTTGATAAAACCGTTTTGATGGATATACAGGCGATACAAAGAGCCTTAACGCGTATTGCACATGAAATTGTGGAAAAAAACAAAGGTGTTGATGACGTTATACTTGTCGGTATTCGTACACGTGGTGTGCCAATTGCAGAGTGTATTGCCGAAGAAATTGAGAAAATCGAAGGGAAGAAGATTCCTGTTGGTGTGCTTGATATTACATTGTATCGTGATGATTTATCGACACTGTCATATCAGCCGCTTGTTCACCCAACACAGATGCCAGTGGATATTACAAATAAGACGATTGTTTTGACGGATGATGTTCTTTATACCGGGAGAACAATTCGTGCGGCACTTGATGCGATTATTGATATGGGGCGGCCAAAGACAATTCAACTTGCTGTTCTAGTGGATCGAGGCCATCGTGAATTACCAATTCGGGCAGACTATGTAGGAAAAAATGTACCCACAGCAGCAAAGGAAGTCGTAAGTGTACAGCTTGACGCAACAGATGGTGTAGAAAAAGTTGTTATTCGCGAATTCAAAGATTAAACAGTAAAAACCAAGTTTTTCTTGCAAAATAGTGAAATTAATGATATAAATAATATTATAAAGTTTTAAGCGAAGAGGCTTGGTG
>JBAYAD010000017.1:0-21036 GCA_041669965.1 Selenomonadaceae bacterium | reverse complement strand
TTTTATTTTAATTACTCCATTAGGAACTCCTGATGCTACAATAGATTTTAGTGATCTGTAGCAAAGGTTACGTCTTTCGTCTCCTACAGCACCTTTTAGTGACTACTTTTTCCATCATATTATACAGCAATTCCCGCTATAACGAAACCTTTCGAGCGCATTATAGAAATATATACCTGCCTATCGTTTTTAAAATGATTTTTCTTATCTTAAATTCTCCATATTGCTCCTTTATATAAGTTTTTTTCTCAATGGCACTGTTAAAGGAATTGTAAAAAGAACGATACTCGCTACAATAGCTACAGCGGTTTTTATTCCAACGAAATCACTTAGCACCCCATAAATCGAAGGAGATATTGCACCCGAACCAATTGTCAGCGTATAAAAAACTGCAAAAGCTTGTTGACGTCGTTCTTCCGATACCAATTCAGGAACACTCCCATAAAGGACTGACGACGTACCATTTAACACGATACCAATAATAGGTGAAACTACGATCGCCGTATTTAGCGGGAAAATAATCATAGCCAAAATGCATAAAGTCGTCATCATTTCGGTAACAATTACAGACCGTAATATCCCAAACCTTACAGCCATTACCCCACAAATAAATTTACCAGCTGCACCACCAGCAAATATAAGTGAAAGCACCAACCCTATCGTTGCCATTTCGGCACCCTTTTCCTGCAATAAAAACGGCAAAAAAGTTAAAAATCCCATTCGCGTTGCACTGTCAAGTATCCCGATTGTTGATAAAGACCAAAAAGCTTCATTGCCTTTCCATTTCAGATATCCAACTGCTGCGTCGTCTGACTTATTAACCTTCGTAACTTTCTTTATTCCCCCGGAATCACGATGATTTATAAAAACAACAATAGCTATTCCTATACCAAGTACCCCCAGCATATGGCTTACTGACATCCAACTGTACTGCATCATGAGATATGCGGCTGTCCCTGGCAAAATCAATTTGCCAATATCACCAGCAACATTAAACGTACTCAATGCAGTTCTGCGTGCATTGCTGTCTGTATAAGCGTTCGAAATCAACAAGGAAGATATGGGATGCTGTACGCTGGCCCCGAGACCCCCAAATATAAGAAAAATCCCTATAGCCACAGGTGTTACTGCATATCCCAAGAAAAAAACTGCTGTACTCGTAAGAACAATTCCAAACAACAATAATTTAAAAGCCCCAACTCGTTGTGCAAACGAACTTGCCGGCATCTGAAAACCTGCCATAGTTCCAGAAAAAAGTGTTTTCAAAAAGCCTATTTCAGCAAACGTCAGAGAAAACTGTGCTTGCCATACAGGAAAAAAAACATACAGCATATCTGTAAATCCATCCTGAATAAAATGTGCTAAACTCCCTGTCAATAAGACTTTTTTATGTATTGTAATTTTTTTTTTCATATTGATTTCAGCCATTTTATCCCCTGCTATTTTAAAATTTTTTCATATATTCTAGCAATCCACTATCAATATTTGCCTGCCGCGCAATCATTTCTAATAAAGTACAGATTGGAACCGTAAATGTTTTTTCCCGATGAAAAATCACCGAAAAAACGATCTCTAACTTGGGTGCCTTCTTAAATATAATAAGCGAACCATCTGTTACGTCTTTTTCCACCAACACTTTAGGCAGCACCCCAACGCCCAACCCATTAAGTACTGCCTGACGAATGGCTTCCGAATCGCTATATTCCAAAACAGGTCGTATTGCCTTTTCCTTTAAAAGTTTATCATATTTTTTTCGATAAATCCCACCTTGCTTTAAGACTATAAACGGCTGCTGCCAAATGTCAGGTCCATACTTCTCGATCAGGCAAGGATGTCCAACCCACAACAACGGTTCAACTGCAATTTCAAACTTCATAATTCTGTTGTTAGAAACTTCATCATGAACAATTGCAAAATCAAAACTATTATCTAATATCCCTTTTACTGTAATCGGAATATCAAAACAGTGCTCAATACTCACCGATACCTTAGGAAATTGTCCTTGAAATTTCTGTAAGGCAGGTGAAAGTGTGCGCGCTGCAACAGCTGTTCCCAGCCCTACCTTAATTACTTTATCATATGAAAATTCTTGTAAAGCCGCATGAGCTTCTCCGTAAATCAACAATAATTGTTCTGCATATCCAATTAAGCGTTGTCCTGCTTCTGTTATATATAGCTTTTTCCCTACTCGTTCAAACAGCAAAACTCCGAAGTCCTCTTCAAGTGCCCTGATTTGTGTCGTTACGGTTGGCTGACTATAATTTAGTTTTTCCGCAGCTTGCGTAATATTTTCCATCTTTGCAACTAATAGAAAAGTTTCTAATAATCGTAGTTCCATATCATTAACACATCCCACAATTTGACTTGCCTTAATTGTAAGACATTATCTCACTCCTGACAAATTCACAGAACTACCTCTTTTCATTACTTCATCCTACTAATAATACCTTTATATTCAATAAAAAGGAAATTGAATATAGTAATTGAACCAATACCTTTTTCTAATCTTACATCATAAGATGAATTCCTGCAGCGCTGTTTTTACTCTTTTTAGTACCTCTGGCCAATCACCAATTGTCGCTTGCCGAAATAGACGCATCGTTGGATACCATAGACTATCATCACGATCCATTTGCCAGCGCCAATCCGGCATAAACGGGACTAAAAGCCAGGTTTGCTTCCCCATCGCGCCAGCTAAATGCGCTACAGCAGAATCAATCGTAATCACTAAATCAAGGTTAGCAATTAAACCAGCCGTTTGCGAAAAATCCAAAAACTCATCCGAATAATCGATAATCCGATCAGATACAGCTGCTACGTCCATGGCTCTTTCTCCCGCCTGCAAACTAACCCATATGACATTAATATCCGAAAATAATTTATGGAATACAGCAAACTCTATGGAACGATTTTGGTCATTATCGTGTTTTGGATTTCCCGCCCAAACAACACCAATTTTTTTCTTATTCACAGGCCTTATCGCTGCAAACCGCTTTTGCCATTTTTCAACACTTTCATTAGCCGGCTGTATGTAGGGAATCTTTCGCGGAATCGTCATTAAAGTCGTATGAAACAATTTGGGCAGACTCATCAGAGAACAAGCATAATCGTATTGGACTAAAGGGATTTTATCACTGACATAAAACATCAGCTTCGGATAAGATGTTTTAATCAACCCTTGCAAAGGTTTCTGGACCCACAATATGACCTCAGCCCCCAGAGCAACGACCATATCAACATAGCGAACAAACTGAATTGTGTCCCCCAGCCCCTGATCGTAAAAAAGTAATATCTTTGCCCCTGCGATAATCTCGCCTTGCCAAAGTTTTATTTCACCTGTCCAATTTTTTGTTTTTAGCAGCCGGGATGTGTCATATAGTTCCCAACCATCCGCATAACGTCCTTCACAAAGATATAAAGTAGCTAAAGCAAACTTTGCAGCTAGATACGTTGGCTGTAATTCCAGTGTTTTTTTTAGCCAATACTCTGCTTTATTACTCTGTTTCATGGTTTTTAAAAGCGTTCCTAAATTGTAACACGCTTCGATATATTTAGAATTAATTTCAATAGCACGACCATAAGCTGACTGTGCTTTAACCATTTGCCTGCCTTCTTCATAAACCAAACCCAGACTATTATATAGTTCCGGCAAATATGCGTCGAATTTCAATGCCTCCTTCAGACACAATTCAGCGTCTTGCAAGCGTTGTGTATCCAAAAAAACCAACGCCAAATTATTATAATGAATTGCATTATCAGGCTTCAAATCAATAGCTTTTCTAAAACAAGCTTCCGCTTGCCTCAATTCCTTTTTATCCCGAAAAAGCACACCTAAATTATTATAGGCTTCTGCCTGCATTGGATCTTTTTCAATGGCCTGACAAAAAATACTAATTGCATCCTCCAGTTTTCCTTTTTGCGCCAAATACATGCCATACTCGATATACTCTTTCACCGTTACCGTCATAACTGACTTCCTTTCTTTTTCTAGCCCTTTATTTACTGCATGAACTTAGTAAATTTAAAGATCTAATCAAAAATAAGTAATCCCTCACCATTACTAATTTTTAAACAAAAATAAAACACATGCAAAAGAAATCGCATGTGTTTTATTTTATAGGTTGCACACCCACTAATTATTTAATTAAACAAAATGGCGGAGTGGGAGGGATTCGAACCCTCGCACACTTGCGCGTCTAACGATTTAGCAAACCGTCCTCTTGAGCCGCTTGAGTACCACTCCATTATGGCGGAGAGGGTGGGATTCGAACCCACGGTTCCTTGCGGAATCACTGGTTTTCAAGACCAGCTCCTTAAACCACTCGGACATCTCTCCGTTAATGTACTTTAACAGTATACCAAAAAACAATTTTATTTGTCAAATTTTATTTAAAAATATTGACTAATTTTCTTTCAAGCTGTAATATTTTAATGTAAGTAAACGAAAACATAAAGGTTGGTGAGGAAAATGGACGCAGACCACCCTAGTTCGCGGTCTAAGAGAAAAATTAAAAAATATCAGGAGATTTCGTCATTTTCCCTGCCTGCCTTTTTATGCAAATAATGGCCTAATCTTCTTAAAAAGAGGAGTAATACGCCAAAATGCTAAAAATTTATAAATCCTTAGAAAGTGGTCCTCTGCAGGAATTGAACTTAAAAACCCTTGAAAAGGGTTCTTGGATTAATATTGTTGATCCTACTCCATATGAGTTGAAGGTCGTCAGTAATCTTACTGAAGTAGAACCGGACTTCCTCCGTTCAGCCCTTGATGATGAGGAACGGTCCCATACAGATGTTGAAGATGACTCTATCATGATTTTGACAAATGTTCCTGTCATGCGCGGCCATGCAAGCTATGATACACTACCGCTTGCAATCATCGTCACAAAGGAATACATTATCACAGTCTGTTTGGAAGATACTCCAGTCATTTCAGAGTTCAACGAAACTACATCACGCCTTTTTCGTACATTTAAGAAAACACGTTTTTTATTCCAGATTCTCTACAAGTCAGCAACCTTTTATCTGCGCTATCTGCGCCAGATCAGCAAACTATCCGATGAAATCGAGCTCAAACTGCGCCAATCAATGAAAAACCAGGAAATTCTACGGCTTTTGGAACTGCAAAAAGGGCTTACCTACTTCAATGCTGCGCTCCGATCGAATGGTGCTGTGCTTGATAAATTGCTGCGGTTGCGTTCGAATCCCAATATAAAACCAATTTTGAAAATGTATGAGGAAGACGAGGATCTTCTCGAGGACGTTATTATAGAAAACAAACAGGCGAAAGAAATGGTTGAGATGTATAGCAAGATTCTTGCACGTCTTGCCGATACTTTTTCTTCTCTAATGTCGAACAACCTGAACCTTGTTATGAAATTTTTAGCTGCTATGACAATCATCCTTGCTATTCCGACCGTTGTATCAAGTTTTTTCGGCATGAATGTACCCGTCCCATTTGCTGATGATCCCGCCGGATTCATCTATATTTCCGGCATTGCTATGGTAATTGCCTTTACGTGTGGGTATATTTTGTGGCGTCGCAATATGTTCTAACAATTTTATACTGAGGTGAATCTTATGAGTATGATTCTACAAGCCGAGCTTAAAGCCGGCGTCATCTATGGTGACACTATAAACAACGAATATGTCTATATGCCAGCAAGTGAAATTGGTGTTTCTGAACCAATCTGCGTTTTTGAAACAACTGATAAACGCCTCGACGTGAGCCTTAAAGAAGCACTTACACTTGTTCGCAAGCTAAGCTTGAAACCAGCGAAGCATCCATTACTCGGACGGTCTTCCTGCTAACAAAATTATATATTTCAAAGGACGTGATTTTTTTGATTGCTGTATCATCTTCGGCTTTACTAAAAGAATTTACACTTTACGCAGATAAAGCAAACGACAACAATGAAATTTGTGTAATCCAGCGTTCGAATGAAAAACATGTTGTTATGCTCTCCCTTGATGAATACAATCGCATGAACAAACAGCTCTTTCTGCTGGAAAACAAAAACCTCACACAAAAATAGGACAGTCTTTGACTGTCCTATTTTTGTTGCTTTATCACATTTGAATCGTTGACCCATCATGCAGTAAATAAAGATATTTTTCTTTAATTTTCTTTTTTAGTATTGCCTCAGCCGCTTCACTATAGAGATCAATCTGCAGCTTATAGCGCGCAATAAGTTCATTCGGCTGTGTGCTTTTATCTGTCTTATAGTCAATGAGTACAAGCCCGTCTTTTTCTTCAAAAAGCACATCAATAATCCCCTGAATAAATATTTTTGAAGTATCGTCTAAAACTTCTTTATAGAAACGCTTAGCCGGCAGCATCCGGCTAAATGGCATTTCTCGTTGGACAGCCGTTGCCTGTAAAAGGCGCCGCCCAAGGTCCAATGTAAAAAACTTTTGTATTGACGTAATATTTACGGCTTTTTTCTGCTCTGCCAACAGGATTTCTCTGGTAACAAACCCATCAATCTGTTGGACGATACCGTCATGGCTCAAATCGCCGTTTAGATCGATATGCTGCATTACACTATGCATAATCGTTCCATATTCAGCTCCGGTAAGTTTTGTCGTCGACTGTACAAACTGTGGACGTTTGAATATGATTTTTTCCGGCAGCAAGGAGGCTGCCTCTTTTTCTGTTTGTTCAAACCGGCGTTTGAGTTCAGTAACTGAGAGTTTTGCCGGCACCTCTGATGCTCCGCTGTCCGGATAATGATAATTAAGTCTTTGTTCTACCCACTGTTTTGCCTCTGTCGACGACAGTTTTTTTTCTGCGCGAACATTTTTTAGAAGCTCTTCAATCTCTGCTTCAAAGGGTTTTTTCACTTTGATCTTACCCGCTGGGACAATCTCTATCTTCCAATGTGAGCTCAGATCATAGTCGATATTATGATGTGGCTGCATCGTCTGTACTAGTTCACGCAAGACTTTCCCATCTTCATGACGTGCTACAGCCGAGCAGATCCAATCCAGATAGCTTTTTGCTCCGGCGATCTTATGATCCGGCAATAATACCTGTGTCGACGCAATCTGTCGACACCATTCATCAGCCCTGGAAGCAAGTTTTCCGACTGAACCAACAAGAATAAGCTTTTCCCTCGCTCTTGTTAGTGCAACATAAAGCACTCGTATTTCTTCTGCCTTACTTTCATGATTGATCTCAGCTGAAATTGCCTGCCGGGCAAATGTTGGATAACGTACGGACAACTCCGTATTATTTACATAAGGGCCCAGACCATATTTTTTATGCATAAGCAAAACCGCCCGACTGTCCAACAGATTGAAGTTTTTCCCAAGATCTGCGGCAACAACAACTGGAAACTCAAGGCCCTTACTCTTATGAATACTCATAATGCGCACAACATTTTCACTTTCGCTCAGTGTACGCGCTACTGCAAGATCCGTTCCTGCATTCTGTATCTTTTCAATAAAACGTAAAAAACGAAAAAGCCCGCGAAAGTTTGTTGTTTCGTATTCTTCCGCCCGATCATAGAGCATGCGAAGATTAGCCTGACGCAAAAGTCCTCCTGGCATACCACCGACATAGTCATAGTAGCCCGTATCACCAAACAACTGCCATATTAGTTCTGGCACACTTGTTCTTCGAGCAAGATTACGCCAGCCATTGAGCTTCATAATGAACTGCATAGCCTTATCCTTGAGCTCTGTTTTTAACTTTTTAGCTGGATCAGCTGCCTGCAAAAGTGCCGTAAAAAGATTTGTTTCCTCCGTCAGCAGTCTTATCTTTGCCAGTTCCGCTGCATCCATCCCACCAATTGGTGAATAAAGTACAGCTGCCAATGGTATATCCTGCTGTGGATTATCGATAACACCAAGAAGTGCCAGCATCACCTGCACCTCTATTTCCTGAAAATATCCGGCATCCACAGATGCATACGCTGGAATATCATTGGCGCGGAAGGTTTCCAAAAGGACATTAGCTTTACCCTTAACCGATCGCAGCAACACGACAATATCGCGCCATGCCAATGGCCGATAAGATTTCGTCTGCTTATCAAATACTTGCTGCTCTGCCTGCATAAGCTTTTTAAGACGCTCCGCAATATACTGTGCTTCGAGAGCAAACCCACGAAGTTCTTCATCATCTTCATCGCTTACGTTACAGTCCTCCACCATTTCCTGCTCTTTATCATCCTTATCAATGATATCAATCTCAATCGGTCCTGCCAGCGACTTCCCTGCATATACCGAATAACCAGGTCCCGGATGCAGTGCAGCCTCTTCCTCATAGGAAAGTTCAACTGCCTTTTCTGACATAATCTGAGCAAAAATATAGTTAATTCCCAGCAAAACTTCCGGTCTGCTGCGAAAATTCTGGGCCAAATCAATACGCTCATATTTATCTCCCATTTGTGGATACGTATGGTACTTCTGTAAAAAAAGTTCCGGCTCAGCCAGGCGAAAGCGGTAAATACTCTGCTTGACGTCACCTACAAGAAAAAGACCAGCTGCATTTTTTTTCGTCACAAGCGACAGGATTGCTTCCTGTACACCATTCGTATCCTGATATTCATCGACCATGACTTCTTTATACTTTGCCTGCAGGCGTTCTGCTGCTGCAGATGGAAGAAGCTTTTCTGGAACAGCTTCTTCGTTGAGCAGAACCTGGAGCGCAAAATGTTCCAGATCATTAAAATCTGCAATCGTCTTTTCATGCTTCGCTTTTGCAAAGGTTATAGAAAATTCTTCCACCAATCTGCAAATACCTGTCATAAGCGGTACAACACTTCGAAGGTCAGCTATGAGTTCAGGCCCCTCCATAAGAAAGTACGTGTCTTTCAGTGCATTTACACGATCCTTAATTTTTTGACGTTGCTGCTTGAAGATATCTTTAATTTCCTCATCCGTTCCCTTTGGCGCACGCATCGTTGCAAACTTCACCACGCAAAAAGCCATCTGCAGCTCATCCCATGGACTTTCAAGTTTAACTTGCAATGACTCAATAAGTTCCTTATCGCCCTCCAGAACATCGCGATAGAATTCACAACCAAGTTCATCTGCCATCTGCAGCATATGATTGCAATCTTCCCAACAGGCAGACAACTCCAGCTCAATTTCACGGCAAACCAGCGGCATCCATTCAGTCTGCTCGATTGCCATATCCTCAGCCAGATTAAAATGCTTCGGCAGACTTTCCAGCCACGTCCGGGGAAAGGGCTGACTACAAGAATAATTATAAAGTTTCAGAACAATATCATACAGAGCTTCATCACTGCGCTCATTACCATAACAATCAACAAACTGAAGAAACTCCTTATCACCTTGTTCATATTTTTCTTCAAAAAGTGTCTCTAGCACGTCTCTTTGTAAAAGCCGTATTTCCTGCTCATTTGCCAAACGAAATTTCGGATCGAGATCAAGTACGTGAAAATTTTGCCGGATAACACTCTGACAAAATGCATGCATTGTTGATATTGAAGCTGTATTCATGAGCACAAGCTGGCGCTGCAAATAGCCGGACCCCGGATTTTCTTCCAATGCCCGATTCAGAGCCTGTCCAATACGTTCACGCATTTCAGCCGCCGCGGCATTTGTAAACGTGACAACAAGCACCTCATCGATATTGCACTTCTTATCAAGAACTCGTCGAATAATACGCTCTACAAGTACAGAGGTTTTACCTGAGCCTGCCGCTGCGGCAACAAGCAGATTTTTATCATATGTTGTTATTGCTTTTAATTGTGCTTTGGACCAGGGCATTCTTCTGCCTCCTTCATTGTATCGAGAACTTTACTATCATCAATTTTTCTCAACTGACGGTATTCATAGCCATTAATCATCGTATCAAACTGACATACCGACCGATAGGCACAGTAATCACAGGCCTGCTTTTTCTCAAACGCATATGGACGTGCCGCTACATCCCCTTCAAGGATCTGTCGTCCAGTATCAGCCAGCATTCCATCAACATAACCAAGGATTGCCATAAATTCTTCTTCAGTCTTTACCTGGCTGCGGCTTGTCTGATAAATCTCCCCATTCGTTTTAAGTGCTACCTTAATAAATTTCAGTGAATCATCAATCTTTCGTATGACATCAGCATCGGCCAATACCCAGCCTGGCATTCGGAGCAGCTTACTAAGCTTATCCTCTGCTTCCTTTTCTGTTAGTCGCCGCTTCTCATTCAATATAGGATTCTTGAGAAAATAATACAGCACCCCTGCTGGTACTGCAGTCTCACCAGCACTTCGTGCTGCTGCATTTCGCACTACAAGAAGATATGTTAAAAGCTGCAAACGCAGTCCATAATAAACATCAATAAGGTTCAGATACGCATTGCCCGATTTGTAATCAATAATAAGAAAATATTTGCCGCTTTCATCCATATCGATACGATCAATTTGTCCAACAACTTCTATTTCACAGCCATTTTCCAGCTTATACGTAAGTGGTGGAAAGCCTTCCAGTCCCATACCAAAAGATTTTTCCAATTGAACAGGTCGAAAACAACTTGATGCATCAAAAGCAATAAGCCGTTTCACGGCACGTTCAACAGTACGGCGAATTCGGCTTAAAAGATGCTGGTACTGCGCTGAGCTTAATAAAATTTCATTTTGCAGCTTCGGCGCCAGCTCCCCAACAATCTCACTGCAAACCCGATGACACTCTTTTTCATCAACATCGCTCCAACGGCGTTTCTGCTGCTGCATTTTTTCACCAAAAGCCTTGAGTGATGCATGCATCAGTATACCAAAATCCGGTGCCGCAAATCGAAACTCTGACCGCTCCTTAAGACTCAGCCCGTATTGCGCAAAATGCTGGAACGGACAGGAACGAAAACGTTCAAAACGCGTAACACTGCCACGCAGGCGATGATTCTTTATATAGAGTTTCTGTGCCAGATCTGCTGGAAGAACTTCCTGACGCGCTGTCGCAAACAAACCGCGGACAGCTTTTCGCAGTACAGGCCGCATCATATCGTTATCAAGTGCCCAGTTATAGACATCCCGCCAGACAGGGCTAAGCTGCTGCCGTTCCCGATACGTCCTTAGTGCTGCTGACAGCTTGGACACGGACTGCCGTCCTTCGGCAACAAGCCATTTTTCATCCCCCGGCAATATTTCCAGTGGTATTGAAGCAAACACTGCATTTGGTACTATTTCACGCAGACGCTGCACAAGTGGTGATGGATTAAGCCCTTTTCCTTCATTATCAGCTAATGGATACGACAACCACAAATATTCCCGGCTTAAGGAAAATGCTTTATATAAAAGGTAATTCTCAGCAAAGTTATCGCCACTCACACCATTTGCCAGCTCAAGACCCATCGCAGCAAGCTGCATTCGATCCGCATCTGTAAGTAAGCCTTCTGTTTTTACCCGCCGCGGCATAATGCCCTCATTGGCACCAACAACATAAAGTGCCCGGCAGTTATCAAGACTATTCTGATCAAATGAGGCAATCGTTACATAGTCGAGTCCCGGCGGAATCAAACTAATCTGCAATCCGTCAAGCCCATCACCAATGACTTCTTCATACTGTTTCAACGACATTTCGTCTTCACCGCTTGTTTCTACAAGCTGATCCATAAGTTCAACAATATCATTCCATATCTGCTGATGCTCACGGGCCTCAATAAGACTGCCTTCTTTTTCTGCCCGCCCGGCCCACTTTTCCAGTGTATCCGGTATATTAAGTACAATAAACAAATCATAGACTGCCTTTGTCATCTGGCGCACATTTTTGGCTGCTTCTATCTGTTCAGCAAAGACTCGCAGCGGTTCAGCAACAATACGGCGGGTATAATTAATCTCATCGAGTTTTTGCTGTACCTCTTCATCCAAGGTATCTTCTTCCAGTGATAAACGCTTATGGTACGTCCAGTCCTCTGGCATCGTCCAACGATTGCCACAAATACCAAAGGCCAGCACATAATTTTCCAACGTATCTACCTGCTGGCGCGTCACAGGAAAAAAATCTGTCTTAAAACAGCGAAACAACGCTTCGTAACGCCAGCCGTGCAAAGTTTCCAAGGATGAACGCAGAAGTTCTGCTAAAGGATGATGCACACTCTTTTTTTTACTGTCACTAAAAAAAGGAATCTTATAATCCTGAAATACAACTTGTAAGAGATTTTCATAAGAACTATTGTCACGCACAAGAACACCAATCTCTTTCCACTGTACGTTCTCTTCCCGGCAAAGGCGCAGAATATCAACTGCAACAGCTTCGGCTTCCAGTCGGCGATTAGCCGCCTCAACAACCTGTACACCTGCCCGCTCTGTTGATACCTGCAAAGGGAACTGAAACATATTTTTTTCAATATGATACAGAGCAGCTGCCTGAAATCGTGGCTGGTTAGAAAGCTCCTGTACACAGTAGTCAATCCCCAATTCCCGTGCTGCAGCACTTACCTGACAAAACGTCTTCCATTGACGATGAAAAATCGACGTCTCGGCCATATGTGTCTGACCTTCTATTTTTTCACCACAAAGCGTTATATGTATATTTTTTACTGTCAAAAAAAGTGACCGCAAAATCTTCATTTCCTGCGGATTAAAAAAGACAAAACCATCGATCCAGACTTCAGCCTGCTGCATAATCCCGGCTTCTGGTATCTTCTCGGCCAAGGTCTCAAGCATATCCTCTGCATCATTGTAGCGTCCCTGCATGCCAGCAGCAAAGCCAAGATAAATCAGTGAGAGATCCTGCAGTTTCCCTTTCAATGGACCATCATCCATTGAAGCTGCTGCCTTCACAAGCCCCTGTGGTTTAATACCATAGCTTTTGAATTCTTCAATCATTACAGACAGTGAGTCGCCAAAATTGCGCTGTCTTGCAGCCTTGCCAAAAACCTGTAGTTCCTTCAGATGACGAACCATCACCTTTGATAAAAGCAATCTTCTGCCAACTTCCGTAATGCGCGGCCATGCCGCACCGCCTGTCTCCAGCAATACCTGACGTGCCAGACGGCGAAAGCCAAAAACATAACTGCGTGTAAAGCCATCAAGCTCCGGTGATCCCGCCAGTTCACGTTCAATTTTAAAAGTCATATGTTCTGGTACAATGAGAAAGAGTGCCTGCCCCAACGGTGAAGCTGCCATTTTCTGCCGCATTGCATCAAGGCAGTATCGCGTCTTACCGCTGCCCGCCCGGCCTATAATAAATTCCAGCATAGTTTTCTCCTCTATTATAAATCAACCAACGATAAATTTTGCCGTACTGCCTTCACGTGTTTTTGTCACCTCAAGCCGCGCATCGATGCGCTCTTTAAGTTCCTCTACATGCGAAATGATCCCGACGATACGACCGCCTTTTTGCAGCTCAATCAATGCTTTCAGTGCCATATCGAGTGTTTCTGCATCAAGAGTACCAAACCCTTCATCGACAAAAATCGTATCAAGATGTATTCCCCCCGCATAACTTTGCACGACATCTGCTAAACCAAGTGCGAGACTCAGCGATGCTAGAAATGACTCCCCGCCTGAAAGTGTTGCCATGGGTCGCGCATAGCCTGTATACGCATCGAAAATTTCCATATCCAGACCACCTGCTGCATTCTTGCGGGCACGTTCTCCCGGCTGAAGCAAATACTGTCCACGACTCATGATTTTGAGACGCATATTGGCTGCTTCAATCACATCTGCCAGCAAAGATTTCAGCACAAATCGCTGAAATGTCATTCCATGCACATTTCTCCCACCGGCAACATCTGCCAATGTACCAATTGTCCGATATTTCTGCTCAACTGCAGCTGACTTTTTTTCCAATAACTGCAATTTTTCCACCTTATCCTGCATGCGTTTTATTTCATCCATCATTTTCTTTTCGTCGGCATAAGCAATATTATATTCATCACTCGTTCTTTTCAACTTATCTGCCAATACTTCAAGATCCGGCCGGACCAACTTTTCTATATCCTTTGCCGTCTTGACCGCAGCCGCACGAATTGCTGTCAGCCTGTCATCAAACTCGCGAATATGCAGCTTAACCTTCTCCCTATATTCTTCTGCCCATTTTGCTTTTTGGTATTCTTCTGCCGTAGCAAAACCGCCCGCCTTACAACGCTGCAAAAAATCCATTTTTGCTGCATTACTACGTTTTTCCAGTTCTTGTAAATTTTCTGCCACTGCATCACGCTTTGATGCAGCTGCAGCCGCTTCTTTTTGCAGTTGCTGGCGCAGTTCATCTGCTTTTTTCCAGCTAGTATAAAGCGTTTCCTGCTCTATCTTGGCTTTCTGCTGCGCGATTCTCAAAGATTCCGATTTTCGATAAGCCTCTGGCAGTGCCCTTTCCTTCTCAGCCAAAACAATCCGGGCTGCCTTGCATTCTCCTTCAGCCATTACAGCCAATTGTTCTGCTTGCTGCTGTATTGCCTGCTGCTGCTTCTCCATAGTCTGCATTGCCTGCCGCTGTCTATTGCGGATTGCATCACTTGCCGCTGCAGCCTGCTGTGCCGCTTTAATCTCAGCCTCATCTGGTACAACGTCCAGCATCACTGCAGGTTGTGGATGCTGTCTTGACCCGCAAACCGGACAGGGACTATTCTCTACAAGTCGGTTCGCTAAAAGAGCTGCCTGACCTTCTGCAAAAAGATGCTGTAATCGCTGCATACTCGTCTGCTTCCCGTTGTAGTCGGCCTCTGCTTCCTGCAGTTTTTTTTCTGCTTCAATTTGGATATGCTGTGCCTTCTGCACGGTTTCCTGTTGCTGCTGTCGCCGTAAGGCTGCCTGCTTTTCTTTTTCTTTTAACGCAGTTACAGCAATTTCCAGTTCTTCTGCCTGTTTTGTAAACTTCTGCAATTGCAGTACAAGTGCATCTGATTCTTTGCGCTGCGTTTCATGCGCATTTTCTACAGCAAAATCTGCTTGAGCCCGCAACAATCTTTCAGCCAACTGTGCCACATCCATACGCAGTTTCGCCAACTCATTCTTCTTATGCTTGACAATTCCTGCCGTATCCATCATTTGTTTTTCACAATCTTCAAGCTGTGCTGCCTTTTCCGCCTTGGAAAAGCTCTGCCGATATTGTTCTACCGCCAAAATTTTAGCCTCAGCTACCACTTTTTCCTCAGTTGCAGCGGAGGCAGCCTTAAACCGGCTTTCCACGAGTTGTCCCTCTGCATCTGCTTTCTGTGCCTTTTGCTGCAAATCATGCTTTGCGACAACTTTTTTTTCAAGCACTGCCGCATTTTTTTTACATTCCGCAACCTTATCCAGCAGCTCTGTTAAAGAAGTGCTTTGTGCCTCTTCCAATATAAACTGCCGTTGCTGCGCAAACTCCTTTTGTGCTGCTGTGATATCTTTCGCCTCATCACGCAGCTTTTCCTCAATATGGCGATAGAACTCTGTTTTAAAGAGCACTTCCATAATCTCCTGACGCTCGGCGGAATTTGCCATAAGTAAACGACGAAACTCTCCCTGCGGCAGCAATACCACTTGGCGAAACTGACTGCTTTTAAAACCAAGTAAGGACTCGATACGAAGGGTAACATTCGCATAGCCCTGTGCCAACAGTTTTTCTGTACCATCCGCCAACACCCTATAAAGAATTGCCTCTGCGGGGCTCAGTGTTGTCCCCATTCCACGTTTTTTTGCCCGCAGCTGTTCCGGACTGCGCCAGACACGATAGATATCTTCTCCCAGTGAAAACGCAAACTCAACCTGCGTGGCTTCTTCTGGTTTTGCCCGATCACTCCGCAGCATCTTGGCTTCACGTTTTTCCCCGCTTGCGTCACCATAAAGCGAAAAACAAATCGCATCAAGTATTGTTGTTTTTCCAGCACCTGTTGCTCCATGGATCAAAAAAAACGACCGGCCGCAAAGCTCTGCAAAATCAAGTGTCGTTTCTTTTTCATACGGCCCAAAGGCTGAAAAGATCAATTTTAATGGCCGCATCACTTTGCCTCCCTTTCCTGTGCAAAAAGTTCATCCACATTTTCCCGAAATACCTTTTCCTGTTCCTCTGTGATTGTGGTCCCTGTCATCTGCTGGAAAAAATCACCAAAAAGTTCTATTTCGGACTTTGCCCGATAGTCAATACGTTCTTTTGCCAATTCCCCGCCAACATTCCAATTGGGTCGCTCAATCTGCATGAGATTTGGATAAATTGTTTCCAGCTGCCCGCGCACATCAAGAATTGCCTCCATATCTAAAAGCTCAACAAGCATATAATCTTCTGTTACCGGATATTTTTTTCGATCTTGCAGCAACTCATCAAAAAATCCCTTTACACGACAGACATCGCACCGCGGATGAAGCACTGCTTTTTCAATCGATACACTGCCCTTTTCATCCATATCGACGATGCAGATTCCTTTTTCCTGCCCTGCCTCATCAAAAGAATACTTCATAAGCGAACCTGAATAGCGAATGTTTTCTGCACCGGCACGCTGAGGATTATGTAAATGACCAAGTGCAGTGTAGTCAAATGGTTTAAAATGCGCTGCACGTACATTGCTTGACCCACCAACAGACAGTGGTCGTTCGGAGTCCGTTACAACACCACCAGCAATAAATGCATGTGCCAGTGCTACCTTGCGGCAGTCCGCCGGAAGATGTGATAATCCCTGCTTTACAACATAAGCTGTTGCCATATCAAAATCGATGAGATCCTCCTGGCTAAAAACAGCCCGTACAAGCACCGGTTCAGCATATGTATAAGGCATGAAATACACCGGTCCGAATACATCTTCTAAAACAACCGGCTCCAATTTCCTATCCAATACACCTTTCACAAAAAAGCCACGGTCTTTGAGCAAACGACTTGCAAAGCCTACGCGCTGTGCGCTATCATGATTTCCTGCAATCATAATGACCTTCACTCCCAGATCAAGCAAAAGATGCGATAATGTCTCGTCCAAAAGCTCCACAGCCTCAATTGGCGGCACAGCTCGATCATAAATATCTCCAGCTACAAGAACGGCTTCCGCCTTACTATCCTTTACAATATATTCAAACTCCTTCAACACATAGGCCTGATCCTCTGTCAAATGATGACCATGAAAAATCCGTCCCAGATGCCAATCCGCTGTATGTATAAAACGCAAAATAATACCTCCTTTATCTTTCTATATTTTTATAAAAAAAGAAAGACATTCCCAATCTGCAACGCTCTGCAAACTCATGTAGAAATGTCTTTCCCTTTCCTTATAACTTGGGCACACAATCAAACGGTGTTGCAATACGGATAAGTTCCCTGCCACAGGCACACGGTTCAGGCAGCAGGTTTACCGCCTGCCCGGTCCTATATCGTAAAATCGGCATCGCCTCTGCTGCAATAGTTGTCAGCACAAGTTCACCCATCTGTGATGCGGCCTTCACTGGTTCTGTTCCACCGAACTCAATAATCTCAGGATAGAAACAATCCTCCTGCACATGAAACCCATGTTTTTGCCCGCACTGAAATAAAACCCCTGTATACCCAAGTTCCCTTGACACATATAAATTATATACACTTGCACTAATGCGTTCGCCAATATGCTTCTGCATCGGATTTTGAATCGAGTTATTCAGACAAAAAACCCGTGAAAGCGGATATTCCATAATATCTTTTCCCAAAGCCTGTGTACGAATAACCAACTGCAAAATATTCTGCGGATCGCTTACGATTGTATCAATGCCAAACATATCAAACATCTTCACTGCACGGTTAAAATTAAGCCCCAGTGGAATAACGGTTGCACCCAAAAGCTCTAAAGCATACTGAACATCCATTGCAGTTTCATTTGAATATTCTTCCAATATCCCCACAATCGATCCCTGGACAATACCTGCAGCAGAGAGTACACGTGACATCATCTCAATATTCCGTGCAATATCGCCGTTTGTATAAGCCTTTATAATTTCTTCCGGTCTTTCCTGCATCTGTAAACGAAGTACACCGCTCAGCGGTATCGTCAAAAATTCAAACGGCGAGGCCTTTATAATATCTGCCTGAGTCGTAAAAGGCAATTTCCTTATATCTTCCAGCGACACAATACTATTGCCGGTAACCCCTGCTTCTGTCAATTTATTATGATAAAATGTACTTTTACCATAGGCCCAACGCACTGTTTTTTTCAAGCGACTCATCTGTAATTGGGTCATAGCCTCGCGACTCATCATCTCAATTTCCTGATTCGCGCACATAAAAATCCCCCGTACTCTCTAAAGCATCTACTTTCCTTGTTTATTACATTACAAATACATCGTTTTTTCTGTTATAACAACCGTAAACTTTCCTTTACAACGGTCTTTGATAGAAAAATGGCTGCAAGCTTGTATAACCCATCTTACGAAAATTCAAGATTGCTTCGGTTGCTCCAACAAACAAAATCCCACCTGGCTTCAATGCCTTAAAAAAATTCATATAAAGCTGATCCTTGGCTTCTTCCGTAAAATAAATAACGACATTACGACAAAGAATCAAATCAAAACCTTGCTCAAAACGATCTCTGAGTAAATTATGACGCTTAAATTCAATACGTGATTTAATTTCCGGAACAACCGCAAATTGTCCATCATCTAATGCCTCAAAATACTTTTTCTTGCGAGCCGGAGAAATACTCTTGAGCTCATTATTTGTGTAGATACCACTTTTTGCCTTTGCCAAAATTTCAATATCAAGATCACTGGCCAAAATACGATGCTTCGTTGTCGGTGTCATTTCATTCAAAATCATCGCAAGTGAATACGGTTCCGCTCCAATGGAACAGCCCGCACTCCATATCGTAAGACTTGAACTTCGCTGCAAAAGTTCTGGTAACACATCCGTTTCTAATTTTGAAAATTTATCTGGTGTACGAAAAAATTCCGATACATTGATCGTCAAATATTCAATAAACCGTGCAAACGCATCATGGTCATTTGTAATACTATCAAAATAAGCTACATACGATGTGAATCCATTACGCTGCACAAGATTCCCAATACGGCGCTGCATCTGTTGGGCTTTATAAAGATCAAGATCAATTTCTGTCTTTTCTTTCAATTTCCGCTTAAATACTGCCCAATCTCTTTCATCAATCATTGCAATGCCTCCCTTTTATATCTTTATATATTTTCTCTCCCCTTTCACAAAAATCCTGCTTACCGAAGAAAGTTTATTTAGTAAGGATACATGTGTTTTATATACAAAAAAGCAGACAACAGCCTGCGCGCAGCTGCTATCTGCTTTTTCTTGTTTTATTTGATATCTATTATTTTTTTTGGTACTTCCGGCTTATATTTAGGCAAAGTCACTACAAGAATTCCATTTTTAAATTCTGCCGTAATTTTCTCTTCACTGATATTATCAATGTAGAAAGAACGCTCGAATTTTCCACCCCGGCGTTCACGACAAATATACCGGCCATCTGTATCTTGTTCTTCTTCTCCCTGCCGTGTAGAAATAACGAGATACTTGTTTGCTTCATAAGCCAGTATAATATCTTCCTTCTCAAAACCCGGAAGCTCCGCAAAAACAATATAGGAATCCTCGCATTCCTTTACATCCACACGAAAAGAAGAAAATGCACCACTGACTTTATTAATCGGATTCAACGGCTGTTCCATCACATAATCCATAAAGCGCTCTACGGATTCTTTACCTTTTTCAGCATTACTTTTAAAATTGAATGGTAACATGCTAAACATATGAACTCCTCCTCAGAAACTACTCAAATACTTCTCTCTTCCAATTATAGATCATTTTTCCGAAAATTCAATACTTATTTATTTTTCCATAAAAATACATTTAATTTATTGATTTTGCCACTATGTATGCGTATTCAACTTTTTCGAAAAAGAACTCTGCCAACGATTTCAGTGGCATCCGCAATACAGCCATCACAAGAACGCAGAACTTTCTTTGTATCAATGCCTTTAAGGTCACGACATTTCATTGACCCGTTTTTTGCTGCGAATTCACTCGTAACCTGACAAGCAAGCTTGTAGGTTGCCTGCTTCGTTGATGGTGCATCTATATTGCCATCACTAGTACAGAATCCAACAAGAGCAATCGCTCCCGATACAGCACCACAAGTCCCTTTGGAATCGCCCATACCAAAACCATAACCTTCCATAATTTTGAACATCGTTGTTTCATCAACACCTGCTGCTTCTGCATAGGCGCATGCAACTGCCTGACTGCAATTATAGCCTTTTTTATGGTTTTCTAATGCTTTTTCCACATATTTATTCATTAATGCTTCCCCTATCTATTCACTTTTTTATTTTTCAATATAATGACTGAAACTACCAATACTAAGCTGCGGAAATTCTTCATGAAGCTCTCGCAAAAATCTTTTTGTGCCTATCGCTTTACTCTTTGCCACTGGCATAATTTCAACAAAAGCGTCCGGATCAATATTAAGATTCCGTATCTGTATCATTGCAACCGGCGCCTCCCGGAGGAAGCCCTTCCATGCTGCAAGTTCTTCCTCCCGATCATTAAATCCCGGAAAGTACAGCATATTCAATGAAATATACACATTGTGCACAGCAGCATAGCGGATGGATTCTATGACATCATCAAGCTCGTAGTTACTGCGATAGTAGGCTTTGTAACTGTCCGGCAAACCACTGATGATACTTACACGCATCGTATCAAGTCCGGCATCAACAATTTTTTTAATACCTTCTGTATAACCAGCATTTGTATTGATATTAATTTGTCCCTTATGCGTCTTACTGCGAATAATCTTCATTCCTGCCGCAATATTATCTGCTGCAAGTGACGGTTCACCCTCGCAGCCTTGACCAAAACTAATAATCGCATCCGGAGCTGTCGCTAAATGATAAACACCAACCTCCGCAATTTCCTCCGGTGTCGGACGAAATTTGATACGACTTTGCGGTGATGGGCAGCACTCTGCTGGTTGAAGTGAAATACAGCCAAAACAATTTGCATTGCAAATTGGTGAGGTCGGTATCCCCGCCTCCCAGCGACGATAAAAAAGATTCTGCGCCGTGCAGCAATGCCATTGGAGAGAACAATTCCCAACCTGTTCAACTATACGATTGCCTTTGAGCTCCTTTCTTGTCCGGCTCACAAGCTTTTTAAGATCATGTGTATTATAATGTACCGGATCCCATTTAT